>PXAU01000347.1 GCA_003567075.1 Trueperaceae bacterium | reverse complement strand
CGCACGTCGATCGCGTCTCGGGTGGTGCCGGGCAGGTCCGACACGATCACGCGCTCCTCACCCAGGAGCGCGTTGAGGATGCTCGACTTGCCCACGTTCGGGCGGCCGACGATCGCCACCCGGATGGCGTCGACCTCGGCCTCGTCGTCGTCGTCGGGCAACCGGGTCGCGATCGCCTCCAGCAGCTCGCTGGTCCCGCGAGCGTGCTCGGCCGCGGTGACGAAGGGCTCGCCGTATCCCAGCGCGTGCAACTCGAAGAAAGCCGGGTCCTCCTCGTGGCGCGGATCGTCGAGCTTCGTGGCGACGAGCATGACGGGCACGCCGCGCGAGCGCAGGAACGACGCCACCTCGTGGTCGCCCGCGCTGGGTCCTTCGCGGCCGTCGACGCAGAACAGCACCAGGTCGACGTCGTCCAGCGCCTCGGCGACGCGTCGGGCGATCGCCTGTTCCCAGCGGTCGCCCGACCACAGGCCGCCGGTGTCGAGCAGCGTGAAGCGGCGGCCGTCCTCCGTCTCCAGTTCGGCCGTCTTCACGTCGCGGGTGACGCCGGGGATGTCCGCCACGATCGCCTCGCGGCGCCCCAGCAGGCGGTTGAACAGGCTCGACTTGCCCACGTTGGGGCGACCGACGATCGCGACCCTAGCCACAGCGCTCGCCCACGACCAGGCGCGCCCCGCGCGCCCAAGCGGCCGCGTCGGTGCGTGGCCGGCCGGGCGATTGCAGTACCTCGAGCAGCACCTCGCCGGCGCCGGTGACGACGCGCACGCCCTGCTCGTCGATCGCCGTGACGGTTCCGGGCGCTGCCGACGACGTCGCCGCCGAGCGGCGCGCGGGCCGCAACGCGTGCACCTTCACCGTCTCGCTGGTGGCGCCGCGCTGACGCTCGAACCAGCTGCCGGGCCACGGCGTCACGCCTCGATGACGCGCGTACACCGCCTCGGCGCTGACGTCCCAGCGCACCCGCCCGTCGGCCCGCGTGAGCCTGGGTGCGAGCGTGGCCGCGGCGTCGTCCTGCGGGTAGCTCGGAAGCGCGCCAGTGGCCAAGAGCCGCAGCGCCTGCGAGAGCGCATCGGCGCCGAGCTCGGCCAGCCGGGTCGTGAGCTCGCCGGCGGTCTCGTCGGGCCCGATCGGGGTGCGCAGCACGTGGCGTACCGGCCCGGTGTCGAGCCCGGCCTCGGTCTGCATGATGCTGATGCCGGTCTCGCCCTCGCCCTCGATCAACGCCCGCTGCACCGGCGCCGCGCCGCGGTACTTCGGTAGCAAACTGGCGTGCACGTTCAGCACACCGTGGCGCGGGATCTCGAGCAACCGAGGGGGAAGCAACTTGCCGTACGCGGCGGTGATCGCCACGTCGAGCTCGAGCGCGGCGAGCCGCTCCAGGAAGGCCTCGTCGCGCGCGAGCCGCTCGGGTTGCGCGAGCGGCAGGCCATGGCGCCGGGCCCACGCGGCCGCCGCCGGAGCGCGCTCGCCCAAGCCGCGGCCGGCGGGCTTGTCGGGTTGGGCCACCACCAGCTGCAGCGCGTGCTCGGCGTGCAACCGCTCCAGGCTCGGCAGCGCGAAGTCGGGTGAGCCGAACAACGCCACCCGCAGGCGCTCGCGGCGTCGCTCCTCGCTCACGTCCGCTCGCTCGCGCGCGCCGGCGTGCCATCCGCCCGCCGCAGGGCCGCCTTGGCATCGCGCTGCATCTGGGACAAGTCGGCGCGGTGCTCGTCCATGAAGGCGAAGCGCTCCTTCGGCTCGAGACGGTCGATGAACAGCACGCCGTCGAGGTGGTCTGCCTCGTGCTGCAGCACCACCGCGAAGCGGCCCTCGGCCTCGCGCTCGTGCCACACGCCCTCGAGGTCCTGGTAGCGCACGACGAGCGCGGCGTGACGGGCGATCGACTCGTGGTAGAGGCCGGGGAGGCTGAGGCAGCCTTCGATCCCGACCTGGCGGCCGCCCGCAGCCTCGAAGCTGGGGTTGACGAACACGAGCGCTCGACGGCGCTGCTCTTCGGGACTGTCGTCGCTCGGAGGACCGCCGACCTGCCCGGCCGGCGTGGCGACTTGCCCGGCCGGCGTGGCGCTCGCACGGTCACCGTCGTCCTCCGCGCCTGCGCTGCTGGCGTCGGTCGCGACGCCGTCTCCACCAGCCTCGGTCGGGAGGTCGCCAGCGCCGGTCTCGGTGGCGCTGGCGTCGGGTTCGGTCCGCGTCGGCTCGGCCTCAGCTGCGCCGGCGACGACGAACACGCGCTTGCTCACGCCGATCTGGGGCGCGGCCAGCCCCAGGCCGTCGGCGTCGATCATGGTCTCGATCATGTCGGCCACCAGGGCCCGCAGGTCCTGGTCGAAATCGGTCACGGGACGGGCCCGGCGCCGAAGAACCGGGTCGCCGTACACTCGAACGGGTCGAATCATGCTTGCTCCAGTCGATGCTACGGGTCGGCGCCAGGCTCGTCGTAGCGCACGCTGACGGTGACGTCCTCCAGGAGGCTGACGCCGGTCGGCGTCGCCACGTTCACGGGCAGAGTATACCGGCCGGGTTCGGGACGCTCCGTCGGCAGCGCGATGGCGCCCACGACCTCCTGCAGCGGCTCCAGCTGCGAGGGCGGCCCCACCAACGGCACGCGCTCGTGCGACGCCTGCACGTCGCTCACGCCGCCGACCACCAGCGGTAGCAGGCGCAGCGGCACCTCGCGCCTCACCAGCAGCGCCTCGGCGGTGGTACGCACGCGCACCTGTGCCGGGATCACCGTCACCTCGTCGACGGGCCGTCCAGAGGCGTCGGCCGGGAAGGGCGCGGCCTCGGTCTCCTCCCGCGCCGGGTCCACCGCCACCAGCGCCTGCACCACGCGCTCCAGCCGCGCGCCGCGACCACGCACGGTCACCGTCGCGGGCTCGGCGTGACTGATCAGCTTCGCGTCGGTCGGGGCCGCGCCCAAGTGCACGACCGTCACGGGTACCTCGCGACTGGCGACGCGCTCGAGGATGCCGAGCACCTCGGCTGGCGTCACCCGCTCGAGCACCACGCCCTGCGGCGGCGACACCCGCACGGGCGCCGCGAAGTCGCCCGCCAAGCCGCTCAGGTCGAGCACCGCCTCGATGCTCTCGGGCCGCAGGCGATCGAGACGTGGACCCGGGCCAGAGACCGTGACTTCGGCCACCTCCGGCACGCCGATGGGCACGAGATCGGCGGCGATGCCTTCGACTTCGATGGGCACCAGCAGGCTACGCTGCGCGATGGTCGTTTCCGTGGTGGACACGAAGGCCCACATGATGAACCCGAGCCCGATCGCGGCCAGCTTGCGCGGCCAGTGCACGACGGCGCGACGCCACAGCTCTCGGGCGCTCATGCGGCGTACACCTCCTGCAACGTACTGAGGACGTCAGCCGGCGCGATGTCGGCGCGCAACTCGCCGTGCTGCGCCACCGACACGGTGCCACGTTCTTCGCTCACCACGATCACGAGCGCGTCCGAGACCTCGGCCAGCCCGAGCGCGGCGCGGTGACGCGTGCCGAGGCGCGCGGCCCAGCCGTCGTCGACGCCGCGGTCCGAGAGCGGCAGGATGGCACCGGCGTGCGTGACGACGTCGTCACGGACGATGACCGCACCGTCATGCAAGGGGCCGCGGCTGGCGAAGATGGTGTGCAGCAAGGCAGCGCTCACCGGCGCGCCGAGCTCGCGTCCGGCGCGACCGTAGTCGGCTAGCGGCGTCGTGCCCTGCAGGGCGATCAGGGCGCCGACACGCTGGTGGGCCAAGTCGCGCACCGCGGTCATGATCTCCTGGACGGGATCACCGCCGCTGGCGCTGCGCCGGCGGCCGCGCCCCATCCGCTCCAGCGCCGCACGCAGCTCGGGTTGGAACACGACCACCACCGCGATGAACGCGACGGGTGCGACCCGATCGAAGAGGAAGCGGGTCGCCTCCAATCCGGTCTGGGAGGCGACGAACCACAGCCCCAACAGCGCCGCCAGGCCGCGGAACACGTTCCACGCGCGCGACTCGATGAGCAGCGCGTAGGCCTGGTAGAAGATCACGGCCAGGATGACGATGTCGAGCGCGTCACGCAGGCCGAAGCCGTCGAGCGGGGCCACCGGTCGCCTCCTCGGGTGGGCTGGCTGGCACGGGCGAACCCACCGAGAGGGCGGGCCGCCGCGTGGGCGGGGTGTGGGCACGCACACCGCTATGCGCGTACACCGCTACGCGCGTGGTGCACGGCGTGCACGGCGTCGTGGCAGACGATGCTACCACGGCCTGCCCGTGCGTCGGGTACGGGCGCTGCGTGTCGCGCGCATGGGGTACGCTGCGCGGCGCGGAGGGAGAACGCCATGGAACGCATCCACGAACGACTCGCCACCCTCAGGGGGTATCTTTGACCTGGCCGGCGCCAAGGCGCGGCTTCAGGAGCTCGAACCGCATCTGAACGACCCGACGCTCTGGAACGATCCGCAGCGCGCCAAGACGGTGACCCAGGAGGCGACGCGGCTACGCAAGCTGGTCGATGGCTTCGCCCGCCTCGAGGACGACGTCACCGGTTTAGGCGAGTTGTGGGAGATGGCCGAGGAGGACGACCAGGCCGAACTCGAGGCCGAGCAGCAGCGCGTGGAAACCCATCTCGACGCGCTCTACCGCGAGACGCTGTTCAAGGGCGAGCACACTGACCGGCCTGCGATCGTGACGATCAAGCCCGGTGCCGGGGGGACCGAGTCCTCGGATTGGGCCGGCATGCTCTTGCGCATGTACCAGCGCTTCGCCGAGCGCCACGGCTTCGCGGTGGAACTGCTCGACGCGGTCGGGAACGACGCCGCGCCCAACGGCGTTGACTACGCCCAGCTCATCGTTCGGGGTGAGCGGGCGTTCGGGCTTCTGCAGGTCGAGGGAGGCGTGCACCGCCTCGTGCGGGTGAGTCCCTTCGATGCCCAGAACCGGCGGCACACCTCCTTCGCCTCGGTCGAGGTGCTGCCAGAGATCGACGACAGCATCGAGATCGCCGTCGACCCGAAGGACGTCCGCGTCGACGTCTACCGCTCCTCGGGTCCAGGTGGCCAGTCCGTGAACACCACCGACTCGGCGGTGCGGGTCGTCTACCGTGCGGGGACGCCGGACGAGATCGTCGTCACCTGCCAGGACGGCAAGTCGCAGATCAAGAACCGCGAGAAGGCCATGACGGTGCTGCGCTCGCGGCTGTGGGAACGCGAGGAGCAGCGCCGGCGCGAGGAGCAGCTCAAGGCGCGCGGCGATCAGAAGGCGATCGAGTGGGGCTCGCAGATTCGCAGCTACGTGCTCGACAAGCAGTACGTCAAGGACCATCGGACGGGCGCAATGCGGCACGATCCCGGTCAGGTCCTCGACGGCGACATCGAGGACCTGATCTGGGCCGGCCTGGAGTGGCGCGCCAGCGACGCCGTCACTGCCGAGACCGGCGCCTGACGCCTTACGGGACGGCGCCGTCGATGCGGATTCTCGCGATCTCCGACGCCGTCTCGCCCTTCATCTACTCCGAACGTTTCCCCGGCAACCTGCCGCCGTTCGACGTCCTGCTGTCGGCGGGCGACATGCCGGGCCACGTGCTCGAGTACCTCGCCACCAAGCTGCGGGTGCCACCCGTGTACGTGATCGGCAACCACGCCAACGCCTACCTTCGCTCAGCCGACGACCCGGACGAGATGCACCTTCCTGGCGGTTGCCTCAACGCGCACGGCCGCGTGGTCGAGGTGGCTGGACTCCTCGTGGCGGGCGTGGAGGGCAGCGCCCGCTACCGACCGGGTCCGCACCAGTACTCCGAAGCGGCGATGCACCGGCACGTCCTGGCGCTCACGCCACAGTTGCTGCTGTGGCGCTGGCGCCAGGGCCGAGCCGTCGACGTCCTGCTCACGCATGCGCCGCCCGAGGGTCCGCACGCGGGCAGCGACTTCGCGCACCGTGGCGTGGGCGCCTTCAACGCCTTCCACCGGCGCTGGCGTCCGCTCGTGCACGTGCACGGCCACGTCCATCTGTCCGGAGCGAATGCGCCGCGCAGCTACGTCAGCCCCGAAGGCGTGACGGTGGTCAACGCCTTCGAGTTCGCGCTCATCGACGTCCCACCCTTGCTCGCCGCTCGCGACGCGGCCGCTCGAGGCGATCCATCATCGCGAGGAGATCCATCATGACGTACCCCGGAGCATCGTCGACGCCGTCGCCACCGCCGCATCCCAGCTGGGCAGCGCTGCTGCCGACGGGGCTGGAGCCCGACGGGTTACCGGGCCTGGCAGCCGCTGCCGTGGTGGCCTTCGGCGACGCGCACCAGGAGACCCGGGCGCTGCTGTCGGGTGAAGCCATGGTGGTTCCGCTGGTGACGCGCGGCGCCCTCCGGCTCAGCGGGCAGGACCGGATCGAGTTCCTGCAGGGCCAGCTGAGCCACGATGTGCGGGCGTTGCGGCCAGGCGAGGCGCGCCAGGCGCTGCTCCTCGAGCACCGCGGCCGACCGCGCGCTGAGCTCGTGGCGGTGCGCCGCGACCAGGACGTGTACCTCGCGGTCGACGACGGTCGTGGCGAGGTGGTGCGGCGCTCGTTGGAGGACCACGTGATCTTCGACCAGGTCGTGCTCCAGGACCTCAGCACCAGGCTGGCCTCCTTCGTGGTCGCCGGCGAGGCTGCCGTGCAGGCGCTGGCGCGGGTGTTGAACGCGGCCGTGCCCGCGACGGCTGGCGCGGGCGTGACGCAGCTGGCGTGGCGAGGCAGCGACGTGCTGCTCCATGTGCGCCCGCGAGGGCTACGGCACTCCCTCGACGTGCATCTGCTGAGCGAGCGACTGCCGGACCTGTGGCAGGCGCTCCTGGCGGAGGGTGTGCAACCGGCAGGGGAGCGTGCTCTGGCCGCCGCGCGGGTTGCGGCGGGTATCGCCGCCGCGGCCTTCGAGGGGGTCGACGCGCTACCGCAGGAGTCGGGGCTCGAAGACCGCGTCTCGTACCGCAAGGGCTGCTACCTGGGACAGGAGATCATGGCGCGCGTCGAGGCGCGTGGCAACGTTCGGCGTTCGCTGGCCCGCCTCGCCTTGGCGGCGGCGCCGCGGCAGGCGGAGCTCGCGGTGCATGCCGGCGGCGACCGGGTGGTGGGTCGCGTGGGAACGGTCGCTCGAGCGCCAGACGGTGCATGGCGTGCGCTGGCGGTGCTCCGCAACGATCTCAGCGAGGCCGTCGAGCTGGGCGCGCTGGGGGTGCCGGCGTCGATCGAGGTGCGGCTGCCCGCTGCCCGGCGCGGTGACGCGGGGTAGAGCGGCGACGCGGGCTAGAGCGGCGACGCGGTTCGCCGGGGTCCGACGCTCACCTCGCTCTCAGGCGCGGAAGTTACGTTCAGAACGTGTTATCGGCATGGAGACTCCGGTCCACGTGAGAATGCGTGAGGGAGCGTGGCGCGTCGTGCCGGTGGTGCTGCTCGTGGCGCTGCTGGCGCTCGCGCAGGCTGACAGCTACGGGCTCCGCACCGTCCAGACCGGGGACTCGGTCGGTTCCATCGCCAGCCGCTACCGGGTCGGTAGCGCCTCCGTGATCGAGGCCAACCAGCTCGCGGGGACCCTCATCCGGCCTGGCGACGTCTTGCGCATACCCCTCGGTGACGCGACCGGCGGCATCGTGGAGGCCGCACCGGAGCCGCCGTTCGGCTTCCGCCGGCACGTGCTGGCGTCCGGCGAGACGCTCTCGGGCATCGTCGCGCGCTACGGCATCACGCTCGACGCGCTGGTCGGTGCCAACCCCGATCTGTCCTCCTTGGACCGGCTGCCGGTGGGCGTGGAGCTCTTGATCCCGCCCGGCGAGGGCTTGGTGGTGCAGCTCGAGCATCCGTCGCTCCTGCTCGAGGTCGTTGCCGCGTACGGTGCCGACCCGATGGCGGTGGCGCGCGTCAACGGCCTCCGGACGCCGTTCGACCTTCGTGCCGGCATGCTGTTGTTCCTTCCCGATGTCGAGCCGACGGCCGCCCTCGAGCGCCTGGCCAAGGTGCGTGAGGCCGAGAACCGTTACGTCTGGCCGGTGCACGGCCGCCTGACGAGCTACTTCGGACGGCGCAACCTGGGCATGGGCACGGCCGCGTTCCACCGCGGCATCGACGTGGCGGCGCCGACGGGCACGCCGATCGTGGCGGCGCGATCGGGCACGGTGACGTTCGCCGGCTGGTCGGCCCGCGGCTACGGCAACTTGGTCCGCATCCGCCATCCCGGGGGCGCGGAGACCTGGTACGCCCACGCCAGCCGCATCCTGGTCTCGGTCGGTCAGCACGTGTCGCAGGGGCAGACCATCGCCCTGGTCGGCTCGACCGGGCTCTCCACCGGCCCCCACTTGCACTTCGAGCTGCACGTCGGCGGCAGGGCGATCGACCCTCTGCACGAACTGCGCTGAACGAGCGACCAGGCGCGGGCCCCGTCGCGCCATGCGGCTGGCGATCTCGAGCCCGGCTCAGTCAGGCGGCGGCCATCGCAGCCGAACGCTCACTCGGGCGGGGACCATAGCAGCCGGCCGCACGAGGGGCAACGGGTGACGCCCTGGCCCTTGCGTACCTTCTGCACCACGAAAATGGGCAAGCGCACGTTGCAGCCTCCACAGGTGCCGCCGTTGACGGGCACCACGCCCACACCGCGGCGCGCCCGGCGCACGTGCTCGTACTGCTTGAGCAGCACCGGTTGGATCGCCGATGCCAGCCTGTCGCGCTGCTGCCGCAGCGTCTGCGCGCGCTGGTCGAGTGCTGCCAAGCGAGCCTGCTCGTCGGCCTCGAGCGCCTCGACCTCCGGTCGCAACGCCGCTAGCAGGGCTTCGAGTTCCGCGACGCCCGCCTGACGTGTCTCCTGCTCCTCGAGCAACGGCATCGTGTCGTCCTCGAGCTCCTGCAGCCGCGTCGCGAGCTGCAGCTCCTGGTTCTGGAACTGCGAGGCTTCCTTGGCACTGCTGGCGCGCAGCGCCGACGCGGCCGCGCTCTTGCGGCGCTCCTGCAACGAGGCCAGCTCCAACTCGTTGGCGCTGAGTCGTTTCCGCAAGGCCTCGAGCTCGAGCCGTCGCTGCTCCAGGTCGGCGAGGAGCGCCTGCTGTCGAGAGCGAGCATCGATGAGTTCGGGCGGCGTTTGCTCGCGTTCGGCAGCCATCGCGTCGAGCTCGAGGTCGAGCGTCTGGACCTCGCTCAGCGTTCGGAGCATGCGGCCTCCCAGAAGTGAACGCCCCGCCCGACCGAGGCCGCGCAGAGCGTGGTACGAACCGACGGGGTATAGCGTTGCACGCCGTCGAGTGTACCACTCGACGGAGACGCGATCGCCAGCCGGTCGTATGATGCTCGCCATGGTCGAAGACGGTATGGACTCGCTCGTCGCTCGCTTCGCTGCGCATGCGGCCACGGTGGAGGTAAGCGCACGGGTCGAGGGGAGCCCGTTGCTCGAGTGCGTCACCGACGATCTGATCCTGCACGTCTTCGAGCGCACCGGTCCCTACCTGGCACCGCGGGGCCCGGCGCGCGTGATCGTCCAACCGGAGACCGCCAGCCTCACGCGCCTCGAGCCCGGGCCCGAAGCACCGGAGCGGCGGATCGAGGTCGTGGCCTTGAGCGTGGTCCACGTGCAGGGGATCGTCACGGTGCGCGACGACCCCTTCGTGGTCGTCGACGCCGGCATCCCCCTGGTCGTGTCGGTCGACGAGGTGCCCGACGGCGTGCGAGTGGGCGACGCGGTGCGCTTCCAGAGCCGCGCTCCGCTCCACGGCTTCGTGCTGCCTCCCGAGCGCAAGACGGCACCGGCGCTCGCTCCCGACGAGCAGGTGTGACGCGCGCCGGTACCCGTGATTCGACGGGTGCGGCAGCCTCGGCGGGCTTGGTGGCTTCCGCCACGGGCCGCTCGGCCTTCACGCCCCGCCACGTCGAGCTCAGCTTGCCGCCGGGGCATCGCTTCCCCATGACGAAGTACGACCGCCTCGCCGACCGGCTCGAGCGCGATGGTTGGTCGCTGCAGCGGTCGCCGGCCGCTTCGTGGCGGCAACTGGCGCTGGCGCACTCGCTGCCGTACCTCCGGGCGGTGCGTGCGTGCCGGCTCGACAGCGCGGCTGAGCGGCGGCTCGGGTTCCCACAATCGCCGGCCCTGGTGCGGCGCTCGTTGGCCTCCACCGGCGGGACCGTCGCGGCGCTGGCGCAGGCGTTGCGGTGCGGCCTCGGCGTCCACTTGGCCGGTGGCACGCACCACGCCTTCGCCGGTTCGGGCGAGGGCTTCTGTCTCTTCAACGATCTCGTGGTCGCGGCGCGGGCGCTGCGGGCGCGCGCCCGGCGGGTGCTCGTCATCGACCTGGACGTGCACCAGGGCAACGGCACCGCGGCGCTCGCGGCGGACGACCGCGAGCTCGTCACCTACAGCGTCCACGGGGCCCGGAACTACCCCTTCCGGAAGGTCCCGAGCGACCTCGACCGGGCGCTGCCCGATGGTGTCGACGACGACGGGTACCTGGCGTTGATCGCGCACGACGTGCCTTGGCTGCTGCGTCGCTACGCCCCAGACGCCGTGCTGTACCAGGCCGGCGTCGACGTGCTGGACGGTGACCGCTACGGCCGCATGGGGCTGAGCCCGCAGGGCGTGCAAGCGCGCGACGCGCTGGTCGCTCGCGCCTGCTTCGCGGCCGGGGTGCCGCTCGCGTACGCCCTCGGTGGTGGCTACCACCCGGACCTCGGCGTGACCGTGGAAGCGCACCGGCGCGGCCTCGAGGCCATCGCGGCGGCGTGGCGCGAGGGGTGGACGGTCGCCGCCGCGCTCACGGACGCCCCGGGCGTCTGCTAAGCTCCAACGTCGTGCCGACGAGCCTCCGCCCCACAACGGCCCCGAACCCGGCAGGCGCCCCGTACGTGGCGCCCATCCGCGAGGTGGCGCCGGGCTCGCCGGCGGCGCGTGCCGGCGTGGCGGCGGGCTGGTCGCTCGTCAGCGTGAACGGTGCATGGGTGAGCGACATCCTGGCGTACCGGCGCGAGCTCGGCCGGGGTGAGGCCTCGCTCGTCGCGTGCGATCCCGAGGGCGAGCGGAGCGTGCGCTTCGAGGTCGCCTGGGAGGACCCAGGCCTCGAGTTCGACGACGTCATCTTCGACGGCCTGCGGCTGTGCGCCAACAAGTGCGAGTTCTGCTACGTGCACCAGATGCCCAAGGGCTTCCGCAAGAGCCTCTACGTCATGGACGACGACTTCCGCACCAGCTTCCTCTACGGCAGCTTCGTCACCCTCACCAACCTCACCGATGCCGACGTGGCGCGCATCCTCGACGAGCACCTCTCGCCGCTGTACGTCTCGGTGCACAGCGCCGACGACGAGCTTCGCGGCGACATGCTCAAGTGGTGGCGCCTGAAGGTGCGCGACCCGCGCGCCACACGCATTCGCGACATGCTCGAGCGTCTCGAGCCCATCGACCTCTACACCCAGGTGGTGGCGCAGCCCGGGCGCAACGACGGCGCGGCGCTCGACGGCACGATCGAGTACCTGGTGTCGCGCCCCAACGTGCAGGCCGTGGCGGTGGTGCCGGTGGGGTTGACCGAGCACCGCCGCAACCTGCCCGAGATGCGCGGCTACCGTCCCGAGGAGGCGGCCGCGGTGATCGACCAGGTGGAGCGCTGGCAGGCGCGGCTCCTCGCCGAGCGCGGTAGCCGGATGGTGTTCCTGGCCGACGAGTTCTACCTGGTCGCGGGCCGGCCGCTGCCGCCCGCCGAGTCGTACGAGGGTTTCGCGATGCTCGAGAACGGCGTGGGGATGGTGCGCGACTTCCTGGGCGAGGGTCTCGCTGGGTTCGCGCTGCCGGCGCGCGTGACCCCGGCTCGCCGGGTGCTGTGCGTCAGCGGGACGCTGTTCGCACCGCAGTTGCGTGCCGCGCTGGCACCGCTGGCAGCCATCGACGGCCTCACGCTGGAGGTTCGTGCGTTGGTCAACCGTACCTTCGGCGCGGTGACCACGGTCACGGGCCTGTTGGCCGGACGTGACGTGCTCACCCAAGTGCGCCCGGGCGAGGCCGACCTGCTGCTGCTCAGCCCCAGCATGCTCAAGTACGGGACCGAGACGCTGCTCGACGACCGCACCCTGGACGACCTGCGACGCGAGCTCGGCATGGCGGTGGCCGTGGGCGGTCAGGACCTGCGCGAGTTGGCGCAGTCGATCATCGAGGGGACGCCCGCGAGCAGCCTGCCCCAGTTCGGGTACTCCACGCACGCCGTCAAGGAGGCGGCCGGGCAGCATTAGCCCGCGGAGCAGCGCCTGCCGTGCTGGCGCGCGTGCGGCAGATCCACCGCCCTCTGGCCGGCTGGGGCGCCGGTGGTAGCCTCGGCGCCATGAGCGCGTTCGAGCCGCCTCCGCTGGTGGCAGCCTACTTGCGGCTGGTGCGCTTCCAACACACGCTGTTCGCGCTCCCGTTCGCCTACGTCGGGATGCTGCTCGCGGCGCAAGGGTGGCCAGGGTTCGCGACCTTCGGCTGGGTGAGCCTGGCGATGGTGGGGGCGCGCACCACTGCCATGGCGCTCAACCGCGTCATCGACGCTTCTGTCGACGCGCTCAACCCGCGCACGCGGGAGCGGGAGATCGCCGCGGGGGTGCTGCGCCCGCGTGCTGCGCTGGGGGTGGCCCTGCTCGGCTTCGCGGCCTTCGCGGTCGCCGGTTGGGCGCTCAACCCGCTGACGTTCGCCCTGCTTCCCGTCGCGACGCTGTTCATGATCGTCTACCCCTACACCAAGCGCTTCACCTGGGCCTGCCACCTGGTGCTGGGGGTCACGATCGGTGCGGCGGCGGCCGGCGGCTGGATCGCGGTCAGCGGGGCCTTCGCCCCCGGCGCTTGGTGGTTGTGGTTGGCGGTGGCAGCGTGGGTGGCGGGTTTCGACGTGATCTACGCGCTGCTCGACCTCGACTTCGATCGTGCCCACGGGATTCGCAGCGTGCCGGCCCGGTTCGGCGCCGTCGCAGCTCGCTGGACGGCGTTCGCGGCGCACGTCGTCGCCTGGTTGGCGTTCGCGGGCGCTGCGCTCGTCACCGCCCAGGGTCCGCCCGGGTGGCTGGGTCTGGTGCTGGTGGCGATCCTGTTCGCGTTCCAGCATCGCTTGGTGGCGACGCGGGGACCAGCCGAGGCGCTGCGCGCGTTCGACGCCAACCTGTGGGTGGGCCTGGTGGTGTTGGCGAGCGTGACGCTCGACCTCGCCTGGCGCGCCAACGGTTGACACCTGCGCGTCGCGCCGGTACGCTCTGCTGGGCGTAGCGCCCGCCGTGCTGGGCGTGGAGCCGTAGTGTAGCGGTTAGCATATCTGCCTGTCACGCAGAAGGTCGCGGGTTCGAATCCCGTCGGCTCCGCCAGCAGCGAGAACGGCCGTTCGGTCACCCACCGGGCGGCCGTTCTCGTGTCACGCATGGGGTGCGCGGCCATAGGTCGTGGAGGGTTGGTGCTGGTAGCGTGCGCCCATGCAGCTGCCCCTGTTCCCGCTCGACGTCGTGGCCTTTCCCGGCATGACGGTTCCGCTGTACGTGTTCGAGGCCCGCTATCGGCGCCTGGTGCGCTGGGTGCTGGCGCACGAGCCTAAGCGGTTCGTCCTGGTGCTCGGCAAACCCGCGGCGCTGGATGCGGGTGAACCCCCGATGCACCGGGTGGGTACGGTCATGGACGTCGTGCGCGTCGAAGAGCGGGCCGACGGCACCTTCGAAGTGCTCGCGCACGGGCAGGAACGCGTCGCCGTCGAGCCCGGCGAGCGCGAGGAGGTGCCCGAGCCCGACGGGAACACCAGAACGCTCTACTTCACGGAGTACGTGCCCTTGCCGCTCGAGCGCCACGACCTGAACGAGGAACGCGTGGCCGCCTGGGACGCGCTCGAGGCCTTCCGGCGCTACGCCGACCTGGTGTTCGCCTTCGACGCCCAACGGCAGATCGATGCCAACATGCCCGACGACCCGCTCTACCAGGCCTCCTTGGTGTGCGCCAACCTGCGCGTGCCCAGCCTCTCGCGCCAGGTGTTGCTGGAGGCGCCGTCGTTGATCGAGCGCTTCCAGTTGGCGCAGAAGCTCATCGACGAGCGGCTCACCGCGCATGCGCCTGCGAGCGAGACCGAGACGTGAGCGTCGCTGCTCCACCGCCGCTGACCCCGGCGCGCGAGCACGCGCTCACCTTCCGCTGGGACGATCTGCCGGCGCTCACGGCGGATCTGCCCGGGAGTGGCGGACGGATTCGGCTCACACCGGACGACTTCGTCGTGCGCGAGATCCCGGCCTACCTGCCTGAGGGCCGCGGCAGCCACACGTACGTACGCGTCGAGAAGGTGGGTCTGACGACGCGCGACCTGATCACGGTACTGCGGCGCGAAGGCGTGCCCGAGCGCAGCATCGGCGTCGCGGGGCTCAAGGACAAGGTAGCCCGCAGCGAGCAGTGGCTCAGCCTTCCGAACGCCCACGCCAACGCGGTGGCGGCACTGGAGGCGACGGACGGCGTGCGGGTGCTGGAGATGAGCAGACACCGGAACAAGCTCGGAGTCGGCCACTTGCGGGGCAACCGCTTCAGCGTCAGGGTGCGCCAGGTGGCACCCGATGCCGAGGCTCGAGCGCGGGCCGTGCTGGCCGCGTTGGCCGAACGCGGCCTGCCCAACTACCTCGGCCCGCAGCGCTTCGGCCGTTTCGGCCGCAACGCCGTCGACGGCTACCGCGAAGTGTTCTCGCAACCCGTCCCAGGCGGCCCGCGCCTGCGGCGCTTCTTCGTCATGGCGCTGCAGTCGCACCTGTTCAACCTGCTGCTGGCCGAGCGCGTCCGCGACGGCCGCTACGCCACCGTGGTGCGCGGTGACTGGGCCCGCAAGCACGACACCGGCGGTACCTTCGAGGTGCAGGAGGTCGAGCGTGAGGCGCCGCGGGCGCGGGCCCTGGCGATCTCGGCCACGTTGCCGCTCTACGGCAGCCGCGTCACCGTCTCGGCCGGCGAGGCAGGGGCCGCAGAGACGGCTCTGCTGGAGCGCTTCGAGCTGCGTTGGGAGCAGTTCCGCGCGCGCCGGGGCGACCGTCGCATCACGCGTCTGATCGGCCTCGAGATCGACCTCGAGGCCGAGGCCGGAGCGCTCCTGCTGCGCTTCTCGTTGCCACGTGGGAGTTACGCCACCACGCTGTTGCGCGAGGTCACGAAAGCCGAGGTCGACGCGCCGCTGGACTCGCCGAGCGAGGACGCTGCGTGACGCGGCGCGTGGGGTCGCGCTCGCGGCCGAAGCGTCGCCAGGCCAGCTCACCGAGGAAGGCCAGCAGCGCCGCCGCGGCGGGCCACACCCAGACTGGTGACCAGCGTCGCGCGAACGGCGGCCGGTAGGATCCCGCCTCCTCGATCACGACGCCACCGGTGCGCGTGGCCAGGGCAGCCAGCACGGCCGCGCCGTCGCCCGGACCGAACTCCGGGTCGGGGGTCGTGACCTGTCGTCGGGCCACGACGTCCTGGCCGTCGGCGATGACGACGGTGCCGCCAGCGCCTGCCACGTCGAGCTGGCCGGCGTAGCGTCCGGGAGCGATCTGCTCCAAGCTCACCTGTTGCCCCTGGAAGCGAGCGGAGAGGCGGGCATCGTTGACGTAGGCGCCGTCGCGCACCGCATCGACCACCACCTCCAGTTGCGCGCCACGGCGCTCGGTCGTGACGGTGTAGCTGTCGGGTCGCGCTTGGAGCCAGCGCACCACCGTGCCGAGGACGCCGGGCAACTCGTCCCAGGTGCCGAGCTGGCCGCTCCACGCATTCAGGTCGCTGGTGAAGGCGGCGCTGCGGCCGAGGCCGTGACGCCCCACCGCCAGCAGCGGCTCGGCGTCCTCACCCACCATCAGCGCTTCGGCCGCGGGCCGCAAGGTGGTGGCGATGTAGGCGTCGACGGTGGGCAGCACGCCCTCGAAGGGGAACAGCGGGTGGCGCCTGGCGGTCGGAGCGGTCGGCTCGTCACGCAGCAGGTCGCGCGTGGCGGTGAGCGCCTCGGACGTGAAGATGCGCGGCAGGTCGCTGGCGTCGACCGCTTCGTAGAAGCGCCCGCCGCCGCCGCGGGCGATGGCGGAGAGCTGCTCGGGATCCGCTTCGCCGATGGCGATGGTCGAGGTGGTGATGCCATCGCGTCGTCCCTCGAGGCCGACCTGGTACCAGTCGGGCGGGCTGCCGCCGCCGAAGGGCCCCGTCCCGTCGAACAGGAAGCCGTCCGACAACACGATCACGTGCTTGATGGCGGCGTCGGTCTCGCGTAGCGCCTCGAGCGCCATGCGGTAGCCCGGCAGCAGGATCGTCCCGCCCTGTGCCTCGATGGACAGGATCGCGTCGCGCATCTCGAACTTGCCGCGATCGGTGGCCGGTCGCAGCTCGAATGCCCAGCGCGTGAGGGCGGGATCGCTGAACACGATCAGGCCCACGAGGTCGTCCTGGTACGCCAGGTCGACGACGTCGAGGGCCCCGCGCTTGGCGATCTCGAGCCGGCTGGGATTGCCCGCCACCATGGACATGGAGATGTCGAGCACGATCACCATGGCCACCTGCGGCAACGTCACGTCGGTGCGCACGTCGGAGGCGACGGGGAGGACCGCGTCCAAGGGCGTCCGGTACCAGCCCCCCAGGCCGAAGCCCTCGGGGCCGCCGGTCTTGAGCAGGCCGCCACCCTGGTCGACGTAGCGCGCCAGCAACGCCAGCTGGCCGCTGGAGAAGGTGTCGACGCCGCCGCGTACGACGATCGCTCCGTAGTCCAGTGGAGCGCTGATCGCTTCGGGGCCGGCCTCGACCACGTCGATCCGCTGCGCGCGCAGGGCGCTGGCGGCGGCAGGGTCGTTCACCACCAGGACCGGCGCCTCCTCGCTCACCACCACCTCGGCCCGCTGCCGGTCGTCGCTGGTGGGTTGATCGAAGTCGACCTCGATGGTCGCGTCCACACGCAAGACGCCGGTGTCCGCGGCGACGACGTCGAAGGGGAGCGCGTGCCGCCCTGCGCCGAGCGACCGCGTCTGTGGCGGCAACGCACGTCCGTCGACCGAGGGCCGTAGCGTCACCTCGCTGGCCCGGTCCAGCTCGACCACGGCCACGGCCTCGAGCGTGGCGCCGGGCGCCGCGCGGTCGGGCACTTGCAGGGCCGCAAGCCGGGCGTTGGGCACCGGAGGCACGTACAACACGTCGATCGGTTGGTTGGGGATGGCGCTGGCGAGCTGGCCCCGAGACTCGATACCGTCGCTCACGAGCACGATCCGGGCGGGCTCGTCAGCGCTCGCGACCTGCAACGCACGGGCGATGTCGGTGGCGCCGCGCTCCACCAGCGACGGCACGGGGCCCCTCAGGTCGGGCACCCGGGTGGCCTCGCCGGCGAAGTGGACGATCGTGGTCTCGTCACCCCAGGTGCCGAGGGGGAAAGCCCGGGCAGCCTCCAAGCCGGCTTCACCCACGCTGTCGGAGACGTCGACGAGCACCACGGTCTGGTCGCTCGGGCGCGGCAGTTGCGGCTGCGCCAGCGCGATCACCAGCAGCCCCAGGGTCAGCGCCCGCAGGATCCGGAAGCGACCCAGCGGGAGGAACGGAAGGCCCAGCAGCAAGAGCAGCAGCCAGGGTGCGCCGAAGAGGTCGGCCAGCACGTCCATGTGCTCAAGGTACCGCGTCGCGGGCGGCTGGTATGATGCTGGCGATGCCGGACGCACGCGCGCCGTACGTGCTGATCGCGATGGCCACCGAACAGCGGGGCGCCGGGCTGTCGTCGGTCGTAGAAGGCTTGCAGCTGTCGGCGGAGGTCTTCACCGACGTCGAGAAGCTGCTCTACCACACGCGCGTGGCGGTGCCCGAAGTGGTGCTGCTCGAGCACGCGCTGGTGGAGAAGGTGCCGCAACTCGACCTGATCGGGCTGTTGCGGCGGCGGCCGTCGCTGGCCGACGTGCCGTTCGTGTACCTGGGTCCCGCTCGGCTGGAGCACGAGGCCAAGGTGTTGGGCCAAGGGATCGACGTGTACGTTCCGCTCCCGACCTCGCCGGCGGTGCTGCGGGGGTACCTGGAGCGCCTCCTGGACCGCCGCCAGGCGGAGCGCGGGCTACGCGTCGCGCTCGAGCAGTCGCGCCGCTTCGAGCAGGCCTACAAGGAGTCCGAGCGCGTCAAGGACGACCTGATCCACATGCTCGTGCACGACCTGAAGAGTCCCATCTCGAGCGTGATGGGGCTGCTCGACCACTCGCTCGAGATGCTCAAGAGCGACGGCCGCGACGATGCGGGCTTGGACGAGCTGCTGTCGCTGGCGCGCAGCGAGTCGCAGCATCTGCTCAACCTGGCAGCCAACATCCTGGACGTGCGGCGCATGAAGGAAGGGCACATGCCCTACGCGCCCGAGACCATCGAGAGCCTCACCGACCTCGCCAAGGAAGCGCTCGGCGACGTCTCTGGGGGGCCGCGTGACCGCCACTTCGGCTTCCTGGTGCGGCCCGAGGCGGAGCTGTTGGAGGCCGATGCGGGATTGCTGCGGCGGATCCTGGCCAACCTGATGGCGAACGCCATCAAGCACACCCGCCGCGGCGGTTACATCGACTTCCGGGCTTGGCGCCAGGACGATGCCTTCGTGCTGTCCGTCCGCGACGACGGCGAGGGCATCCCGGAGGCCGACCAGAAGCGCATCTTCAACGCCTTCGAGCAGTCGCGGCACACCGTGCACGACCGCTACGACACGGGCATGGGTCTCACCTTCTGCAAGTTGGCCGTGGAGAAGCACGGCGGCAAGATCTGGGTGGAGTCGAAGGTCGGTCGCGGCAGCACCTTCTACTTCACGATCCCGGTCGAGGTCGCTGCCCCCGTCGCCGACGACGTCATGGTGACGAGTGCCTGAGTCGGCCCGCGCCGCGGCGGCGCCCACGTGGCGCTACGAAGCCGAGCTGTGGGAGGCCGGGTACCGCGTGGTCGCCGGCGTGGACGAGGCTGGCCGCGGTGCCTGGGCGGGACCTGTCGTGGTGGCCGTCGTGCTGCTGCCCGTCTGCGCGCACCCCTTCGTCGACTCCAAGCGCGTGACGCCGGCGCGCCGGGAACTGCTGGCGCAGGCGGTGCGCCGGCGCGCCTTGGCGTGGGCCGTGGTGGAAGCGCCCGTCGGCGAGGTGGACGGCGTCGGCGTGCTCCAGGCCACGCTGGCGGCGGCTGAGCGAGGCTTGCGGGCGCTGGCGGGCGGCGGCCAGCCGGTGGCCGAACTCCATCGGCGCACCGACGCCCAGGTCGACGCCGTCGTCACCGACTACCTGGCGCTGCCGACGCAGCGCTGGGGTGACTGGTGCGGTCCGCGTGGGCTGCGGCGGCCGGCGCGCGCCGAGGCGGCCTCGTGCCAGGTCGCAGCTGCCAGCCTGTTGGCGAAGACCTACCGCGACGCTCGCATGCGGGCGGCGGCGGTACGCTGGCCGGCGTACGGCTTCGACCGGCACAAGGGCTACGGGGCCCCAGCGCACCGCGCGGCCTTGGCGCGCCACGGTCCTTGTCCGTTCCATCGTCGTAGCTTCCGGCCCGTGGCGGCCCTGGGGTCGTCACGAGCGCTCGGTCTTCCGGAGGAACACCCGTGCCAAACGCCATCGGTGTGACGTTCGACAACGGCCCGAAGCTCCACTTCGTCGAGGTGCCGCCGCAACCCCCGAAGGTAGGTACGCGCGGCGTCGTCGCCACCCGCCGCGGCCTCGAGGTCGCTCTGGTGCGAACCGAGCCGCGCGATCACGGCCGCACCAGCGGCCACTACGTGCGCGACGCGCAGGCCGACGACCTCGAGGCCCACGAGCGCCTGCGCGCCAAGGGCGAGGATCTCACCTGGCTCTTGCGTGCTCGCGTGCGCCAGGCGGGTGCCGAGGTCAAGGTCGTGGCCAGCGAGTTCACGCTCGACGAGAGCGCGCTGGTCGTGTCCTACACCGCCGAAGGGCAGGCGCCCTTGCGGGTGATGGCGCAGGAGTTGATGCGTTACACGCAGGCCCGGCTGGAGTTCGTGAACGTCGGCCCGCGCGACCAAGCGCGGATGCTCGGCGCTCTCGGGGCGTGCGGTGCCGGGTCGTGCAGTTCGACCTGGTTGCAGTCGTTCAGCGCGGTGTCGATACGCATGGCCCGCGACCAGCAGCTGCCGCTCAACCCCGAGAAGATCACCGGGCCCTGCGGCCGCCTCATGTGCTGCTTGCAGTACGAACACGACATGTACCGCGAGCTGCTCAAGGGGATGCCGAAGAAGGGCGTCAAGGCTTGCCACGACGAGAGCGGCGTGTGTGGCCGCGTCGTGAAGCTCAACCCGCTCGCCCGCACCGTCGACCTCCGCACCGAGGAGGGCACCTACCACGAGTTCCCGGCGGACGAGGTGAGGCGCCAGCACGGCGGCGGTTGAGCGCGCGTGGCGCGCCCTCGGTTCGCGCGGCCTCGGCGTGAGCTGGGTTCGCGCGGCGGCGGTTTCGCAGCAATGGCGGCGCCCTCACGGCAGCGGTGGCTCGGGCGGGCCGCGCCAGGCGTGGCGCAGGGCCAGCGCCAGGCGCTTCAGGAGCAGGCCCCGATGGGCGTACGCGGCGCTGGCCGCTTCCGCCGCTTCGAGCGCGGCGTCGCAGGCCAGGTAGGCAGCCGGCCCGCGGGAGCGCGCGCGCTCCCGCAGCAGGCCTGGCACCAGCTCGTCCCCCGGGAGCCACGCCTCCTGGAGCGCAGGCAGCGCTCTGAACGTTGTGGCCAACGAGTCCCCGAGCGTGGCCACGAGGTCGTCCACGGCGGCGCGTGCCGCCACCTCGTTCGGTTGCGGTGCGCGGAGCGCGGCGGTCGTGCCCAGCCGTAGCGCCGGGTGGAGCCCGAGGCGCTCGCGGGTGGCGGTGTCTGGCATCACCGGCTTGAACCGCACCAGCGTGCAGCGCGAGGCCACCGTGGCGAGCAGCGTGTCAGGACCCGGGGCGACGAGCACGATGCGGGCGTGCTCCGGGGGCTCCTCCAGCGTCTTCAGGAAGGCGTTGGCGGCGGCCTCGCCGAGCTGGTCCGCGTCGTCGATCACCCCGACGCGGACGCGCCCGCTGGGCGGGGCGACGAGCCAGGGCCCCAGCGGGTCCGGGTCGCCGTCGCGTCGGGGTACGAGTTGGTCGATGGTGATCTGGCGGTGGCGCGCCGGGCGACCGTCCCGGGTCGTGGCCGGGGCGGCCACCTCGCGGTAGTCACGGATCGACACCAGGCCGTCGCCGACGTCGTCCCAGAGGCGGCAGGCGGCGCACGAGCCGCATGGTTCGGCGCCTCCGGGACCGCCGGCGGCTCCGGGACCGCCGGCGGCGCAGTTGAGCAACGCCGCCAGCCAGCGCGCGGCACGGCGCCGGCCTACGCCCTCGGGGCCAGCGAAGAGGAAGGTCCGGGCCGCGCTCGAGGCCAGTCGGCGCAGCGTGGCGAGGGCCTCCTCCTGCCCGTGAGGGCGCGGCACGCTCATCGGCCGAGCGTGAGGCGGACACCGAGGCTCGCCGGGTATCCCTCGCTGGCGACCGCTCGCTGCACCTGCCCGAGGTCGTACGCCACCCGCAGCACGTGGAAGGTCTGGCGCTGCGTGTCGTAGAGGGCGTACGAGGCCTCGGGGATGCCGTCGCGAGGTTGGCCGACCGCCCCTGGGTTGAGGAAGGCGCGCGCTCGGGGCGGGACGCGGTACTGGCCTTCTGGACGGCGAAAGGCGACGGTGCGCCACAGCTCCTGGCCATCTCCGGCGACAGAAGCGAACACTTTGGGCACGTGCGTGTGCCCCACGAAGCCGAGGTCGGCGCGCAGGTAGGGGAGGTTGCCCTGGGCGTTGGCGAGGGTGGTCAGATACTCGAAGCGGCTGCGGAACGCGCCGTGCCGCGCCTGCCAGCCTTCGCCCTCGGCCTCGTCGCGCAGCTCCCGCAGCAGCGCGAGCGTGTCCGGCTCGAGCGTCGGCAGCTGGCGGGCGATGACCTCGACGACCAGCGAGTCCTCACGCTGGTCGAGCGCCTGCTCCCCGTCGCAGAGCGCCAGCATCAAGGCATCGTGGTTGCCGAGGAGCCCGTGCACCGGCGCCAATTCGCGCAGCAGCGCAGCGCACTCGTTCGGGAAGGGGTAGTAGCCGACCAGGTCACCGAGGAACAGCGCCTGATCGAAGCCGCGCCGCCTGGCGTCGCGCAGCACCGCCTCGAACGCCGGAGCGTTGGCGTGCACGTCGCTGACGACCAGGAGGCGCATCGTCGCCAGCCTACCATCGGGCCGAGACCTGACGCGGGGCGGCCACGGCTATACTGGCGGACGATGCGACGGCCTCTCCTGGCGGCCTTCGCTCCGTGCCTACTGGCAGCGGGGCAGGTCTCGACAGCGTGGCGCGGACCCCGGGCCCGAACGCGGTGCGCCCGCCCGGGGCACGCGCGCCCGTGGCACGCGCGCCTCGTCCTGCTGCTCTTCGCGTTGGCGCTGGGCGTCGGCTGGGCGAGCGAGCGCGTGGCGGTGCCCAGCTTCCCGGCCCGCACCGGTGTTCCCGAGGAGCTGGCGACGAGCTTCGCCGATCTGTTGCGCAGCGAGCTCGAGGAGCGCGGTCTCGAGGTCCTAGCCGCGCCGCTCATCACCCCCGGCATCGCGGGCAGCCTCGAGGTCGAGTTCACCCGCCTCGTCGCCGAGCTGGAGCGTTCGCGCTACGCGCTCTCGGGCGAGCTGGTGGCACGCCCCGGCAGCGCCGCCGAGCCGTTCGCCGTAAACGTGCTCGTGGTCGACGTGGCGCAGGGCCGAAGCAGCGACGTCGTGTCGCGGCCGCTGGCGTACGCGACGCTGCCTCGCGTCGTGAGCGAGGTGGCGGCGCTGGTGCAGGACTTCGTGGCCGGGGCGGTCGACCTGCCCGCGGGAGACGCCGCCCTGTTCGTCTCCACCGAGCCGCGGATGGCCGAGGTCCGCATCGATGGCGTGCCGGTCGGCGTGAGCGGCTCGCTCGACGTGCTCGCGTTGCGGCCTGGTCGCTACGAGCTCGAGGTCCGCAAGGAGGGCTACCTGCCTGAACTGCGCACGGTCGAGCTCCGCTCCCACGACACGCGCTTCGTGCACGTGGTGCTGACCGAGCTCGCGGGCGGCAGCATCAGGGTCACGAGCCAGCCACCCGCCGACGTGGTGCTCGACGGCGCCGTGATGGGTACCACACCGATCACCCTCACGTCGCTGCCGGGCGTGCGTGAGGTGCGTATTGAGCGGCCCGGCTTCGAAGCGGTTTCCTTCAGCGTGAGCGTCCGCAACTTCCGGGTGCACCGCGTCGATGCCGTGCTCGTGCCGAGCGCGCCGACGCTGCTGATCTGGTCGCGCGACGCCGACGGCTTGCTGGTGGTCGACGGCGTGCTACGACGAGACGGCTACGCGCCCGTCGAGGTCGGCTTGGTGGAGTTGGAGCGCGTGCGTGCTGGACGGACCCAGCGGGTGTTGCGGGCCGTGCCGGAAGCGGGCGTGTACCGGCTCGACCTCGACACCATGGAGCTGTCGCCGCTCCTGCCCTGAGCGAGCGCTCGGCGCGAGAGCGTTCAGCGAGCGCCGGGCAGCGGATGCTCCCAGCGGACGCCCGCCTGCAGCCGCGCTGCGCCGGCCGCCGTGCCGGCCGCACCCAACGTGAAGCGCAGCGTCGCTGTGTCGAGGACCTGATCGAAGCTGACCTCGGCGCTCCAGGCCTGCGGCGCCAGCCACGGGCGCCAACTGGCCTGCAACCGCAGTTCGCCGGCCGCGAGACGCCGCAGCGCCAGCGCCTCGAGGCCCGGGCGGACGCCCTCGGCGCCGCTCCCCAGCCAGAGCCGCAGCCACGAGGTGGGGCCACGGCGCGGCGCGTGGAACACGCCCACGCCGACGGCCAGCGACGTCTCGCCACGATAGCGCAAGGCGTCCAGACCGAGCCAACCGTCGACGTCGCCAGCGAGGCGGGCGCGCCGGAGCGCCAGCTGCCCGGAGAGGTGCGCGTCCCCCGCCACGAGCCGCGCCGCGCCGTCCAGGTACAAGCGCACCTCGCGATCGAGCCGGTAGACGGCGTTCAGGCGTGCGCCGGCGTCCCAGGCGCCGGGCGTGGCGTCGGCGACCGCGCGCAGCGCGTCCAAGCTGCGAAGGGCCTCGCGGCCGCCGGCGTCGGGCGGTGCCGGACGGCCCGGGGCGACCTCGCGCGGGGCGGCGTTGCCGGCTTCCGCAGCGAGCTCGAGCGCGACGCCGCCGAGCGTGCCGCGCGCGCCCAGCCAGGCGCGTCCGAGCAGCGCGGCGTCGCTGGGCTCGGGCCCGATCAACGCCCCACCGGCCTCCAGCACCGCCGTGCCGAGCGGACCGAAGGTGGTGGCGTACCGCAGCGCGGCGCCCGTACCGACGCGCGCGCGCACGTCGGTGAAAGGATCGGCGGCGCTGGCGTGGACGTCGGCCAGAAGCCAGGCGTCGGCGTCGAAGCCCGGACCGCGCCAGCCGCTGAGCGCTGCGGTCAGGGACAGCGTCGGTCGCGTCGCCGCCGGGTCGGTGCTGCTCGCCGAAGCCGAACCGCTCAGGGCCAGGGCGGCGCGTTGCGCGGCGGCGGTCGTCGTGCTCAGGCAGAGCAGCAGCGCCACGGCCGTCACGACCAGGCGCGCGGCCGCGGCTGGCGCCTGCGGCCGGTGGGCCGATGCGTGACGCGTCACGGTCCCCAGCCTACCTGGTGGTAGCATCGGCGACCGAGACGAGGAGGACCTACGCATGCACATCCTCGGTCGCATGACCGTGACCCCCAAGCTTCCCGGGCCCATCGAGCGCCTGGACGAGCTCGTGAGCAGCCTGTTCTGGACCTGGGACGCCGACGCCCGCCACCTGTTCCGGCTGATCGACCCCGATCTGTGGGAGTCGACCGTCCACAACCCCGTCGTGTTCCTGCGCGACGTCGACCAGGACCGTCTCGATGCCGTCGCGCACGACGAGCGCTACCTCGAGGACTACGCCGCCGTGATGGCGCGCTACGACGCCGACGTTGGCCCTGGCGCCTGGCGCGACCCGAGCCTGCGCGAGGCGGACGCTGGGCGCTGCTACGCCTACTTCTGCGCCGAGTACGGTTGGCACGAAGCGGTGGCGCTCTACTCCGGCGGCCTGGGCGTGCTGGCGGGCGATCACACCAAGGCCGCCTCGAACTTGGGCATCCCGCTCGTCGGCGTGGGCCTGTGGTACCCCGAGGGGTACTTCCACCAACGCGTCGCTGCCGACGGGCGTCAGGAGGCGGTGTACGAGCGCCGGCTGCCGCAAGAGTTGCCGATGCAGGCGGTGCTCGACGAGACGGGTGCGCGCGTCCGTGTCGGCCTGAGCGTGTTCGGGCGCGAGGTGGCGGTGCAGGCCTGGCGCATCGACGTGGGCCGCGTGTCGGTCTACCTTCTGGACGTCGAGGTGGAGACCAACCATCCGGACGACAGGGGCCTGCTGCGGCGCCTGTACGGTGGCGATCAGCGTACCCGCATCGCCCAGGAGCTCGTCCTGGGCATCGGTGGCGTGCGCATGCTGCGGGCCCTGGGCATCGCGCCCAGCGCGTGGCACATGAACGAGGGCCACAGCGCCTTCATGGCGCTGGAGCGCTGCCGCGAGCTCGTGGCGGAGGGCATGCCCTTCGCCCAGGCGAGAGAGGTCGTCGCGGCGTCGACCGTGTTCACGGTGCACACCCCGGTGGCGGCCGGCAACGACGCCTTCCCCTTCGATCTGGTGGGGCAGGCCTTCGGTGCCTACCACGCTTCGCTGGGCCTCCGGCCGCACGAGTTCTTCGACCTGGGGCGCGCCGATCACGGCTGGGGCCCGGTGTTCTCGATGCCCGCGCTGGCGCTTCGCTTCACCAGCGCGCGCAACGGCGTCGCTGAGTTGCACGGCGATACGAGCCGGCGCATGTGGTCCGACCTCTGGCCCGAGGTGCCCACCGAGGAAGTGCCGATCGGGCACGTCACGAACGGCGTCCACCTCCAGTCATGGCAATCGCGTCAACTGCAGGCCTTGCTGTCGACGGTGCTGCCGGCGGACTGGCGCGAGCACGTGATCGATGCCGAGATGTGGCGGGCCGCCGAGGCGCTCGATCCGGCCGAACTGTGGCTCGTCCGGAAGCGCGTGAAGGCCCAGAGCGTGCGCTTCCTGCGCCGGCGCGTGCTGCGTCAGCTCGACCGCTACGAGGCCTCGCCCACGGTCATGAGCGGTACCAGCCAGCTGTTCGACGCCGACGCCCTCACCATCGGTTTCGCGCGGCGCTTCGCCACCTACAAGCGCGCGACGCTCATCTTCCGCGACCTCGACCGGCTGGCGACCTTGCTCAACGACGAGCAGCGACCGGTTCAGCTGGTGTTCGCGGGCAAGGCCCACCCTGCCGACGAGGCCGGCCAGTCGTTCATCGCCACCATCCACCGGCTGTCGCAGGACCCGCGCTTCGCCGGCCGGATCTTGTTCCTCGAGGACTACGACATGGCCATAGGGCGCTCGCTCACGCGCGGCGTCGACGTCTGGCTCAACACGCCCAGGCGGCCGCTGGAGGCGTCGGGCACGTCGGGTCAGAAGGCCGCCATGAACGGTGTGCTGAACGTGTCGGTGCTCGACGGCTGGTGGCCCGAGGGTTTCGACGGGCGCAACGGCTGGGCCATCGGCGCCCCGCGCGAGTACGAGGACGAGGAACGCGCCGATGCGGCGGACGCCGACGCGCTGTACGCCCTGCTCGAGCGCGAGGTGGTGCCGACCTACTACGCTCGCGACGAGGACGGGGTGCCCGTGGCCTGGATGCGTCGCGCCGCCGCCGCCATCGCCACCGTCACGCCGCGCTTCAACGCGCAGCGGATGGTGCGCGACTACGTCGAGCGGTACTACCAGCCGGCCTCCGCGCGCGGCGAGGCGTTCGCGCAGGACCCCAGCCTGGCGGCCGACCTGGCGGCGTGGCGGGCGCAGGTAGCGGAGCACTGGTCCACGGTCCAGTTGCACGCGCGGGCCGTGCCCGATGCGGCGCTGGGGGTGGGGGACAGCGTGACCTTCGAGGCCACCCTCTACCCCCACGGCCTGGCCGGCACCGACCTCGTGGTCGAGGTCGTCTACGGGCTGGAGCGCGACGGCCTGCAGCGCGGCCTGCACCGCGTCGAGATGCAGCTCGAGGAGCGTCTTGCCGACGGGGGCGAACGCTACCGTGCCAGCTTCGAGCCCGAGATCAGCGGTCGCTTGGCGTACGGCGTGCGGGTGATGGCCGTGCACCGCGCCTTGGCGTCACCCTTCGACGGACACGCCATCCGCTGGGCCTGAGCCGGCCTCGGCGTCGCGCTCGGACGTCGCTGCGAGCGCTCCGGCCGCTGCCTCGTCGGCCAGGATGGTGAAGCGCCCGCGTGGCCGCAGCGCCGTCAGCGGCAGGGCGTCGGGAGGCTCCTCGGCGCGCAGGGTGCGGGCCAAGGCCCCCTGCTTGTCGCGTCCAGCCACCGCTACCAGCACCTCGTCGGCGCGGCCGAGGGCGGTCGCGCTCAGGCTGACGCGTTCGCCAGCGGCAGCCGTGCGGACGGCCAGCGCGAGTCCAGGCGACTCGGCCGCGCCGCTGCCGGGGAAGAGGCTGGCGGTGTGGGCGTCGGCCCCCAGGCCGAGCAGCACCAGGTCGAAGACCGGTGGGTCGCCCAACTGCCGTCGCAGGCGCTCGGCATGGGCGGCCGCAACGGCCTCGCCATCGGTGCCCTCAGGCCAACCGAGCACCTGCCCGGCGGGGATCGGTACGTGATCGAGCAGCGCCTTGCGGGCGGCGTGCTCGTTGCGGTCCGGATGATCGCGTGGCACGAGGCGCTCGTCGCCCCAGGTCACCACCACCCGCTCCCAGGGCAGGTCGTGCCGCTCGGCCAGGTGGCGGTAGGCGGCTAGCGGGGTGGAGCCGCCCGCGAGAACGAGCACGAAGCGACCCCGCGCCGCCACCGCATGGTGGCAGGCGGCGACGATGCGCGCGGCGAGCGTGCTCGCCAGCGCATCGGCGTCAGCAACCACCTCGAGCGTCGGCCGTGCCATGAGAGCGAGTGTAGCAGCGCGCCGGCACGCCTGCCGCTCCGCTGGTAGGCTTCGGGCCATGCGCATCGAT
>PXAU01000110.1 GCA_003567075.1 Trueperaceae bacterium | reverse complement strand
CGACTTCCTGCACTGCGACTTCGGCATCCACTACCTGGGGCTGGCGACCGACACGCAGCAGAACGGCTACGTGCTGCGCTTGGGCGAGGAGGCGCCACCGGCGGGCCTCAGCGCTGCACTGGAGGTCGCGAACCAGCAGCAGGACCTGCTGGCGGCATGCATGGTGGCGGGCCGCAGCGGCAACGAGATCCTGGCCGACGTGCTTGCGCGCATGGCCGAGGCCGGCATCGAGGGCCGCATGTACACGCACCCGATCGGCTACCACGGTCACGGTGCAGGGCCGATGATCGGGCTGTTCGACCAGCAGACCGGGGTGCCCGGGCGCGGCGACCTGCCGCTGCACGACGACACGCTGCACTCGTTCGAGATGTACGCCGAGGTGGCGGTGCCGGAGTGGGACGGGCAGCGGGTGAAGTGCGCCACGGAGCAGATCGTGGCGTTCAGCGGCGGCGAGATCGCCTTCCTCGGGGGGCGTCAGACGGAGTTGCACCTGATCCACTGACGACCGGCGTCGTCTCGCTCGGGGCCTCTGCGGCTACGACCGCGGTGAGGACGGTGGCGAAGGTGCGCAGCTGCTCGGCGTCGTGGTCGGGCAGGATGCGCTCGACGTGGCGCTGCAGCGTCGCGTGGAGCGTGTCGAGCTGGGCTCGACCCTGGCGCGTCGGCAGCAGGGCGCGGCGCCGGTGGTCGTCCGGGTCGAGCTGTCGTTCGAGCAGGCCGAGGCTCTCGAGTCGCCCCAGCACGCGCGAGACGGTGTGGTCCGGGAGCCGCAGCGCATCGGCGATGCCACTCGGCCCGAGGTCGCTCAGGGCGGCGTACTCGAGCACCACGAACTCGGTGAGGTCGAGCGGTCCGGCGGTTGCGAGCACGGCCTCGAGGTGACGTGTCGCATGCCAGGTGCCGTGGAGGAACCGGCGACTCACCTCGAGCGCAGACGAATGCATCACGAGATAATTGTATACTGCAATCGTCGTCAACTGCAAGGGAGATGGTCACGCTGCGGTGTCAAGGACGGTGCGAAGATGCCCCCATGCGACGTCGTGACAGCGGTCGTACCCGCGATGCCCCGGGGGGGACGCTGCGCGTCGGTGACGAGGCGACGCCGCGCCTCGCGGTCGGTGACGAGGCGCTCATCGAGGTCGTGCGCTGGGCACGCGAGGCGCTCGCGCGCTCCGACGCCTTCGAGCTCGAGGTCCCCGACCCGGACGCTGGGGTTGGCCCCTCATCGGGCGTGCCTCCGCGCTCTTGGCGGGCGTGGGTCGACCTCGCCGAGGTCCTCGCCTGCCGCTGCCACACGCCGGAGCGCGTCGCCGCCGGAACGGTGCGCGTCCGTTTCACACCGCTCGCGCCGGAGGCGAGCTGGCATGGCGGGATCGGGGATGCCGAGCGCTACGATCCCGCATCATCGTTCGGCGCCGTGCGCAAGCTCGAGCACCCGGGCTTCCTCGTGCCGCTGCTCGAGGCGCTGGGCCGCGTCCGACCGCCCGACGGCGGTCGCGTGCTCGTGCTCGGCTGCCACCGCGGTGACGAGATCGAGGCGCTGGGCGCCCTCGACCCGCCGCCTCGGTCGCTCGCGATCACCGGCGTCGACCGTTCCGGCCGCGCGCTGGCGGTGGCCCGCGCGCGCTTCCCGCTTGCCAGCTTCGTCGAGGGGGACGTCAACGACCTCCCCCCGGCGCTCGGGCGCTTCCACCTGGTCGTGGCGATCGGGCTGCTGCAGAGCCCCGGCGTCGACGACAAGGCCCTGTTGAGGCGACTCGTACAGCACCACCTCGAGGCGGGGGCGGGTCTCCTGCTGGGGCTGCCCAACAGCCGCTTCCGCGGCAACGAGGTGACCTGGGGCGCACGCACCCGCAACTACCGCGCGTCCGACCTGTCGCTCGTGGTGCGCGACCTCGCCACCTACCGGCGCTACCTGCAGCAGCACGGCTTCGTGACGCACGTGGGCGGTCGCTACGACCTGCTACTCACGGCCTGGCGGCGGGCCTGCGACAGCGCCGAAGCGAAGGTTGGTCGGCTCCGACGGCGCCGGACGCCCGATGCAACGCAGGAGTAAGCGTGGCGGCGGTGGTCAGCGCGCCCGCGTCGTGAGCGCAGTCGGCAGCGCAAACGCAGCGGCCGCCGCCGAGCGGGTAGCGTGGCTGGGTGAGCAACGACGAGTTCAACCTCTCGATCGGGCAGAACCCGATCAACGAGGTCGCCCAGATGGACGTGACCAACAGCACCTTCCGGCACGCTGGCGTCGCTGGCTCCGGCGAAGGTGACGGGATCTACGTGCGTTCCGGCTCGACCGTGAACCCCGACATCTGCACCATCAGCGCCGCGAACGTGTTCGACTCGAGCGAGCAGCAGGGCTGCTTCATCGACGACTGATCGCTACCGGCCGCTGACGCTTCTGCGCGCCACCGACGTACCTCGTCGGTGGCGCGCGCACGTGTGCAAGGCGCGCGTGCCGGACGCGCTACCATCGCTGGTATGGACCCATGGAGCGACCTCCCGCGGCACGCGACCGAGAACCGCGACTTCTGGAACGGCATGGCGGACGACTGGGTCGCGGCGGGTGAGCACTCCTGGGCTCAGGAGGAGCCGACCTGGGGCACCTGGGCGGTGAGCGAGCGCGACCTCGAGATGCTGCCGAGCGATATGCGCGGCATGCGCGCCGTCGAGCTCGGTTGCGGCACGGGCTACGTGTCGGCCTGGATGGCTCGGCGCGGCGCGCAGGTGACGGGGATCGACGTGTCGGAGCGCCAGCTCGCGACCGCGCGGCGGCTCGCCGACGAGCACGGCGTGGCGCTCACGCTGCTGCACGGCAGCGCCGAGGCGACGCCGTTCCCCGACGCCACCTTCGACTTCGCCATCAGCGAGTACGGCGCTGCGATCTGGTGCGATCCGGACGTGTGGATCCCCGAAGCGTTCCGGATCCTGACGCCCGGCGGCCGCTTGGTGTTCCTCGGCAACCACCCGCTGGCACAGGTATGCGCCCCGCTCGACGGCAGCCGCGTGACCGAGCGGCTGGAGCGGCCCTACTTCGACATGCGCGTGCTGGACTGGACCACGGTCGAGGTGGACCCAGGGGGCATCGAGTTCTGCCTCGGGCACGCCGACTGGTACACGCTGTTCAGGCGCGTCGGCTTCGTCGTCGAGGACTACCGCGAGCCGCGGCCGGCGGAGGACGCCGGCGACAACCCGTTCCCCGTCCCGGCCGCCTGGGCGCGGCGCTGGCCGAGCGAGCAGGTGTGGAAACTGCGCAAGGTCGCAGCGGACAGGAGTGCGACGGCATGATACTCGACCATCTCATCCTGGCCGGACCCGAGCTCGAGGCGCTCGAGGCGCTCGTGCGCGAGCGCACCGGCGCCGATCCGGTGCGTGGGGGACGACACCTGGGGCACGGCACGCAGAACTCCCTGGTTGGACTCGGAGAGCGCCCTTACCTCGAGTTGCTCGCCACCGATCCCACCCAAGGCGGTGGCGCGTTCGCCGCCACGATCGCGCACCTGCGCGCACCCGCGCTCCACACCTGGTGCGTCGCCGCAGGCGATGCGGCGTCCATCGCCGAGAAGGCGCGCTCGGTCGGCCTGACGCCGCGGCGCGAGCGCATGCAGCGCCGGCGGCCCGACCGAAGCATGCTGGCGTGGGAGCTCGTCTTCCTGGACGACCACCCGTACGGCCCGTTGGTCCCGTTCTTCATCGACTGGCAGAAGTCGAAGCACCCCGCCGCCGCGCTGCCGCGCGGGGTGACGCTCGCCTCGCTCGAGCTGACCCACCCCGACGCCGAGGGCCTCGCCGACCTGCTGGCGCGCCTCGGCGGCGTGCCGGAGCCGGTGCGCGTGGAACGCGGGACGGCAGTCGGCATCGCCGCCGAGTTGCGTCACGGCGGGGGTACCTGGACGTTGGAGGGTCCACCGGTGGACACCGGCGACCTGGCGGAGCCTCCCTCGGGATAGCGCGGTCAGCCGCGGTTTCGGGCTGCCGCCTCCCGAGAACCCATCACTCGCTGCCCAGCGCGTGCACCAAGGCCTCGAGATCCTCCTGTCGCGCGGCGCGCTCGCGTGCCAGCGCGTCCAGCCGCTGGCCGATCTCGGCGAGCGTGTCCTCCTGCTGGGTCAACTCCGCCACGTAGCGCCGGTACAGCGCCGAGGTGCGGTCGAGTGCCGCCATGTTCTGGCGCAGGCGGCCCTGGTCGGCGTAGATGGCGTCGCGGCGCTCGCGCTCGGCGCGCATCGCCCGATCCAGCCGCACGAGTTCACGCTGCAGGGCCGCGATGGCCTCGAGCTGCGCGCGCGTCTCGTCGTCGAGGTCGAGGTCCTGGAGGTACACCTCGAGGCGTTCGAGCGGCACGCTCGACACCGCCACCCGGCGCGACGCCACCCGCTCCAGCACCACCTCCAGCAGGCACGGCTCGGTTCCGTCACACACCACCTGCGTCGGCACGCCTGGATCGGCGGGTGTATCCGCGCCGGCGACCGTGAGCGCCACGCCGAAGCGGTAGGCGGTGGGTGTGCGCACCGGCGCTGGTGCCGGCGTCACCACGTCGTAGCCCGAGCGTCGAGCCTGCTCGATCACCACGAAGCGCTCCACCTCGCCGCGCGGCTCGAGCAGGTAGCTGCTGCGCAGCCGCGTGCGGTACTCGCTCTCGAGCAGGCCGCCCACCAGACGCGCCGCCACCACCTGCTCCGGCTCGCTGCTGGTGGTGACGTCGAGCACCACGTCGAGGTCGAGGGCGTAGCTGAGCACGCGGTCGTCGCCCGGCACCAGGTCGGCCAGCAAAGCGGTGCCGGTGAAGCCGCTGGCGTCGAACACGGTGACGGGTCCGGCGGCCAGGTGCAGGCCGGTGTCGTTCACGATCCGGACACCGCGCAGCGGGTGGCGTGGGTGGACGTTCCCGTCGAACAGCGCCAGCGGATGCGCCTCGACCGGCGTGCGCACGATGGGCACCAGCACCGATTCGAAGCGGCGCACGGTGACCGGATCGCGGACCGTGTAGGCGAAGGTGGCGCTGGCGGCGCCGGCCTCGGCGAGCGCCTCCACACCCGCGCCGCGCGGGGCCTCGGCCGGCATGGCGGGGGCCGGCATGGCCATCTCGTCCATGGTGTCGGCCATGGGGCTCGGCATGGCCATCATCGAGCGGGCCACCTCGGGTCGCACGGCCCCGGCGTCGGTGGGCGGCACGAAGCCGGCCGTCGCCACGCTGCCCACGCGTTCGCGTTCGACGTAGACCGGCTCGAACAGCTCGCTCACGAACGACGCGGGTTGGCCGGCCACGAAGGCTACCTCCACGGCCTCGAAGTCGAGGGTGGTGGGGTTGTCGAAGATGGCCCAGCCGTGCAGGTCGGCACCGTCGTCGCTGAGCAGGAGGCGGTAGCTTGTCTTCCACACCGGCATCGCCCGCAAGTACCCGACGCGCACGGCGCGCGTCCCCTCGCCGCTGAAGCGCAGCAGCACCGGCACCTCGTCGGCGTCGCGGTAGCCGGCGATGGCGCGCAAGGCGGCGTCGAGCTGCTCGCGCAGCTCGGCCCGCTCGAAGTGCAGCTCGCGCACGGCGGCGAGGTCGACGCGCTGCAGGCCCGTCGCGGTGTTCAGCGTGACGAGCGTGCGCGGCGCCTCGTCGCTGACGCTCTCGCGCTCCACGCCCACGATGACGCCCTCGATGGTGCGGTCGGTATCGAGCCGCACGCGCTCGCCGCGGGCCTGGGCGAGCAGCTCCGCCAGGCTCGGGTCGCGTGACAGATCGAGCGGGTAGCTGGCCAGGATGCGTCCCAGCGGGTCGCGCGTCCCGTAGCGGACGGGCTCTACGCGGCCCCCGCCGAGGTCCTCGACCACCAGGCTCTGCAGCAGGTCGTCCATGGCGGCGGGTGGCACGCGGAGCTCGAGTTCGGCGTCGCCTTCGACGCTACCCGCGTGCTCCACGTACGCCACGCCGGTGGTGAAGAGCACCACCCGCGTGATGGGCAGGTCGTGGCTCTCGGGCGTTGGCGTCTGCGCCGCGGCCAGCGCCAGCAGGGTGGCGAGCACCGCGATGGCTGCGACGCGCAGGGCCGCATGTCGGCGTTCGGTTGTGGTCATGCCCCTATGGTACGGGTGCGCGCGCACCGTATCATCACGTCATGCGGTTCCCGATCCGGCTTCCGTTGGCGGCGCTCGCGCCGGCCTGCTTGCTCGCGTTGCTGGTGGCCTGCGCTCCGGCGTTTGGACGCCAAGCGGACGGCAGCGTGGTGGTGCGCGCGGAGCCTGCCGGGGAAGGCTGGTACGCCGCGGTGCCCCAGGCCGACGTCGGCCGGGCGTTGGTGATCCGGCGCGCCTGGGCCGCCGACGTGTACGTGCCGCGCGGCTTCGCGCCGCCCCCGGGGACGTGCCGGTTGTGGCAGCCCGAGCTGCCGCCGGCCCGGCAGGCGCCCTTCGGGCCCTGCCCGAGCGGCGAGCCCGACGTGCCCGCCGGGACGTACCTCATCGCGGGCTGAGGCTGCCCAGCGCGACCTGACGACGAGGCCCCGGCGCGCCGGTGCGTGAAGGCGCCGTTGCACCGCGGCAGCTCGTGCGGGGCTGGCCTGGCGTATCGAGACACGACGACGGTGGCCGCGTCCGCTACCATGCGCGTATAGGTACTGCACGAAGCCGTGCTCAGGAGGGGGGTGCGACATCGCCGACAAGGCCGATACCACCGCCAGCGGCACGCCGCCGTCCTTCACCGCTCGCGTGCTCAGGGTGCTCGCGCTGACGACGCTGTTCGTCGCCGGGGCCCTGCTGCTGTGGAACGCTGCCGATATCGTCCTGCTGGCGTTCGTCGGCTTCCTGCTCGCCGTCGCCTTGGTCACCCCGGCGTCCGCGCTCGCCAGGCGCACCCGCATGCCGCGCTGGTTGGCGCTGCTGCTGGTGACATTCGCGATCGTCGCGCTGCTCGTGGCCGGCGCCTGGCTCGCCGGCGATCAGATCGCGCAGCAAGTGTCCGGCCTCATCGAGGACCTGCCGGCGATCACCGGGCAGCTCCAAGGCCTGCTCGAGCGCGTGCCGGGAGGCGACTGGTTACGCGAGCAACTCGAGGCGTTCGAGCCGATGGAGCTGGCGGATCTCGATCTGGGGCTCGTCGGGCAGGTGACCGAGTCGTTGGCGGCGCTGTTCGAGGTGCTCGTGCGGATCACCTTCGTGGTGTTCTTCGCGCTGTTCCTCGCCGCGGCCCCGCAGCGCTACCGCGACGGTCTGGTCCGGCTGTCGCCGCCGGCATCGCAGCCGCGCGCCCGTCAGGTGTACGACCAGATCGCGGTGACGATGCAGGGCTGGATCATCGGGCAGCTGGCATCGATGCTCGTGGTCGGCATCCTCGCGACGATCGGGCTGCTGCTGATCGGCGTGCCGTACGCCCTGCTCCTCGGCGTGTTGGCCGGGCTCGCGGAGCTGATCCCGTACTTCGGCCCAGTCTTCGCCTTCATCCCCGCAGCTATCGTCGCGCTCCTCGTCGGGCCGCAGCAGCTGCTGTGGGTGGTCATCCTCTACCTCGTCATCCAGCAGCTCGAGGGGAACCTCATCCAGCCGATGGTCCAGCGCCACGCCGTCGAACTGCCGCGGCCGCTCACCGTCGTGGCGATCCTGCTCGGGGCCAGCCTGTTCGGCGTCTTGGGGATGTTCGTGGCGACGCCGCTCATGGCGATCGCCTTGGTGCTGGTCAAGATGCTCTACCTGCACGACACGCTGGGACAGGCGATCGACCTGCCCGGGGGCAACGAGGAGGTGCCGCGGAAGGGTTCGAGG
>PXAU01000069.1 GCA_003567075.1 Trueperaceae bacterium | reverse complement strand
GCCGAGCGCGACGAACTGGTGGCCGAGATCGACGCCACCCAAGCGCAGCTCAGCCTGCTGGCGCTAGAACTGGACCTCGCCAGCGACGATCTGGCCCAGGTCCAGGCCGAGTTCGAGCGCGCCGACGCCGATCGCCGCGCCGCCCTGGCCGATCTGGAGGCGGCGCTCGCGGACGCTGCCACCGCCCGAGCCGAGGCGGAGCGCCTCGAGGCCGAGGTCGACGCGGCCGGGCAGGCGCTCGACGCGGCGAACCTGCGACTGCTGGAGCTGCTGGCGCAGCTCGCCGAGGCCGATACCAGCCTGGAGGCCGCCGAGGCGCAACTGGAGCTGGCCGAACGCGCCAGCCGAGCCGCGGAAGCCGCCCGCGACGTGGCCACGACCGAGCGCGACGCGGCCGAGGCGGCGCGGGCCGAGGCCCAGGCCGAGGCGGACGCGCTGCGCGGCACCGCCGCAGCGCTGACGGTCGAGCTCGAGGCGTTGGTCGACGAGGTCGCGGTGCTCGAGGCGGCAGCCGCTTCGCTGGCGGCCGAGACCGCCAACCTTCAGCGTGCGAACGTCGGCCTGCAGGCCCGCAACGACCAACTCGTCGGCGCCAACGCTGACCTGGTGCAACGCAACGAGGCCCTGGCCGAACTCAACGCCAGCCTACAAGACGAGATCCTGGTCGGCAACGAGCGGGTGCGGGCGCTGCAGGACCAGGTGGACGGCCTCACCGACCGGCTCGAGGAGGAGTCGCGACGACTCTCCGAGGTCCAACAGGAGTTCAGCCGCGTGGCCTCAGGCGAGATCACTTTCGAACGCGACCAGGTCATCTACTCGGGCGCCATCTTCGCCAACGATCCGGTGGCCGCGCGCGAGGAGTTGGCCGAGTTCGTGCGCCGCGCCAGCGCCTACACCACCAGCCAAGGCGCCGGTGAGGTGGTGCTCAGCTCCGCCCAGTTCAACAGCCTGGTCGAGGTCATCAGCGAGACCGAGGGCTCCGACCTGGTGCGGCTCATCTCGCCCCGGAACCAGTTCAGCCCCACGCAGGTCGAGGTCGTCGTCGAGGCGCTCGAGAACACGCGGGTGTTCGAGCGGGGCCGCCTGCTCGTGAGTCGCCACGTGCACCTTGGCACGTCGGAACTCCCCGTCACGCACGACGAACTGCGCGGCGCGGTCAACCAGCTCAAGGCGGACGCGCTGCGGCTGGTGCGGCGTTCGGGACTCGACGAGCTGCAGGTCCCGGTCTACGTCGGCACGTCCGACGAGGGCTTCACCAACCAGCTGCTGCGGATGGAGGGCCCCGTCGTGATCGGGGTGGCGACCGTCGACGCGGTCGATCGCGCCGGCCCGGCGCAGGTCGAACTGGTCATCGTCTACTGAGATCGGCTCGTACGCGGCGCAGCGAGGCGATGAACGCCGACGCCGGTCGCCTCAGCCTGCGGCGCGCTTGGCCAGCAGGTCGCGGATCTCGGTCAACAGGGCGATGTCGGCAGGCGGTTCGGCCGGCGCCGGCAAGGTCGATGACGTTGGCCCGGTTGATGAAGGCCTTGAGCTCCTCGAGCATACGTACACCTCCGTGGCGCGACGCGGCAGCGGCTCGCTGCGGGCCTTCGCGGTCGTCACCTGCGCGATTCCAGCCTCGCCGCAGCCCCCAGCACGAACGACCATGGCGTACGCTATGGAGCGTGAACGAACCCCCGACGATCCTGCTGGCGGAGGACGAAGCCTCATACGCGGTCGTGGTCGAGATGCTGCTGGAAGCCGACGGTTACCAGGTGGCCAAGGTGGCGGACGGTCGCGAGGCGCTGACGTGGCTGAAGGAGCACACGCCGGCGTTGGCGGTGCTCGACGTCGCCATGCCGCACTTGAGCGGTCTCGAGGTGTGCGCGCGCATGAAGCGGGTCAGCCGCCTCAAGGGCGTGCCGGTCGTCATCCTGACGGCGCTGCGCGACAACGGCACGCGTGAAGGTGCGCGCGGCGCGCAGGCCGACGCGCTGGTCCTCAAGCCGCTCGAAGGCAAGGACTTCCGCGCGCTCGTGCGGCGCCTCCTGGCGGGCGAGCGTCAGCCCATCTGACGCGAGTGGCGCTGCCGCAGCGCCTCGAACAACACCAGGGCGCCCGCCGTGGCCACGTTCAGGCTGTCGGCTGCGCCGCGCATGGGGATGGTGACCACCTCGTCGGCGGCCGTGAGCCAGGCTGCGCCTAAGCCGGTGTGCTCCGGACCCACCACGATCGCAAGCGCACCCGTCATCGGTACCGACCAGTACGCCTTCGTCGCCCCCGGACTGGTGGCCACGAGCCGCACGCCGCGTCGCCGCAACGCGCTCTGGAGCCGTTCGTCCTCGACGTGCAGGACCGGTCGGGCGAAGAGGCTCCCCATGCTGGCGCGCACCACGTTCGGGTTGCCCAGGTCGGTCCCGGCGCCGGTCACGAACACCGCCCGGCAACCGACCGCATCGGCGCTGCGCACGAGCGCGCCGACGTTGCCCGGCTTCTCCAACCCCGCCAGCACCAGGTAGAGGCCGTCCTCGGGCCAGGCGAGGTCGTCGAGCCCAAGCGGTGGCGAGCGCACCACGCCGAGCACCCCGTCCGGCCGCTCGCGCAGGCTCACCTTGGCGAACGCCGGCGCGCTGAAGCGGCGGACGTCGAGCGCCGCCGCGGCGAACGCCTCGCACGCCGCCTGCGCGGCAGGTGTCGCCAACGCGGGGCACGTCACCAGCAGCTCGAGCCGCCAGCCGGCTCCCAGTGCGCGCTCGATTTCACGCGTGCCCTCGACCAGCACCACGCCCTCACGCTCGCGGGCCCGTCGCTGCCGTAAGCGCACCAGGCGCTTCACCAGCGGGTTCGTGAGCGAGCGGATGACGTCGTCGTCCATCGACCCACCATGCTACGCCGCGCAGCGCCGACCGCCCGCGGCTACACTCGTGCCATGCGACCTCTCATCGCCGTTCGTGACCTGATGGCGCGCCTGGACGCAGCCGACCTGCGCCTCGTCGACGCGCGCTTCTCGCTGGCCGACCCGGCTGCCGGGCGCGCGGCCTACCAGGCCTCGCATCTGCCGGGCGCCGTGTACCTCCATCTCGACGACGACCTCTCCGGCCCGTTGGCGCGCCATGGTGGTCGGCACCCGCTGCCCTCGCCCGAGGCGGCCGCCGCCACCGTCGGCGCCGCCGGCATCGATGGCTCCAGCCACGTGGTGGCGTACGACGACGGCGATGGCATGGTGGCGGCGCGGGTGTGGTGGCTGCTGCGCTGGCTGGGGCTGAGGCGCGTGCAGGTGCTCGACGGTGGGATGGCTGCCTGGCGCGAGTCGGGTGGCCCCGAGACCAGCGAGGTCCCGAGCCCGCCGCCTCGGCGTTTCGAGCCCGCCGCGGACCCCGCCATGGTGGTCGACTACGCCTGGCTGCGGGCGCACCTTCACGACCCTGACGTCAGCGTGGTCGACGCGCGCGCGCCCGAGCGTTACCGCGGCGAGGTGGAGCCGATCGACCCGCGCGCTGGGCACGTGCCCGGGGCGGTCAACCTGCCCTTCGCCGGCAACCTCGAGGGCGGCCTCTTCAAGCCTCCCGACCGCCTGCGCGAGCGCTACGCCGGCGTGGCGCAGGCGCCGACGCTGGTGGTGTACTGCGGCTCGGGCGTCTCGGCAGCGCACGACCTCATCGCGCTGGAGCTCGCCGGCGTGCGCGGCGCGCGCCTCTACGCCGGCTCGTGGAGCGATTGGGTGAGCCATGACGAGGCCCCGATCGCGACCGGCGAGCCGACGCGGGATTCCGGGTCGGCGTCGTAGAATCGATGCATGACTGCCGCCACCCCGAGCCCTCGCGGTCTCGCACGCGTGTTCCGCGAGCCGGCCAACACCCTCACGCACCTCCTCGGGTTGATCCTGGCGCTGGTCGGCACGGTGCTGCTCGTGCTCGGCGGCGCGGGCGACCCTTGGCGGGTTGCGGGCGGCGCGGTGTTCGGCGCCAGCCTGGTGCTGCTCTACCTGGCCAGCACGCTCATGCACGGCGTGCGGGCGGGGCCGGGCGTGGTGCGGCGGCTGCGGGTGTTCGACCACGCCGCCATCTTCGTACTCATCGCCGGCACCTACACGCCCATCACGCTCGTGCCGCTGCGGGTGGTGAGTCCCGGCTGGGGCTGGGCCCTGTTCGGCACGGTGTGGGGCCTGGCGCTGCTCGGGGTGGTGTTCAAGCTGGTGTGGATGGGCGCGCCGCGGTGGCTGTCGGTGGCGCTCTACGTGGTCCTGGGGTGGCTGGCGGTGGTCGCCGTCGCGCCGTTGGTGGCGGCGTTGCCGCCCAGCGCGCTGCTGTGGTTGCTGGCCGGCGGGCTGTGCTACACCCTGGGGGCGCTGGTGTACGCCCGCAAGCGCCCCGATCCGTGGCCGCGCACCTTCGGCTTCCACGCGTTGTGGCACCTGTTCGTGCTGGCGGGAAGCATCTGCCACTTCGTGCTGGTGTTCGCCTACGTCATCCTGGCCTGAGCCAGGCGCGCCGAGGCACCTGACGCCTGGCGGTCGTGCACTCCGATGGGCGGCGCGTATCATGCCCGCATGCCCCTGGACCGTGCCATGGAACGGCTGCGCGAGCGTGTGCGCGAGATCGACGACCTGCAGGCTGCCGCGTCGCTGATGTACTGGGACCAGAACACCTACCTGCCCCGCGGCGGCGGCGTGGCCCGTGGGCGGCACCTCGCCACGCTCGAGCGGTTGTCGCACGAGCGTCTCGTCGATCCCGAGGTGCGGCGCCTGCTGGAGGGTCTGTCGGCGCGCGCGGACGAGCTGGCACCGCTCGAGCGCGATCTGGTGCGCGTGCTCGGGCGTGACGTCGAGCGCGCCACGCGCTACCCGAGCAGCTTCATGGCGACCGTCACCGAGCACGCCGCGGCGAGCTATGACGCCTGGGCGCGTGCGCGCGAGGCGGACGACTACGAGCTGGTAGCTCCCTACCTCGAGCGTACGCTCGAGCTCTCGCGGCAGTACGCGGGCTACTTCCCCGAAGCCGCACACCTGGCCGACCCGCTGATCGACGCCGCCGACGAAGGCATGACCGTCGCCGAGCTGCGGCCGCTGTTCGCGCGGCTGCGCGATGCGCTCGTGCCGTTGGTGGCGGCGACGGCGATGGCAGGCCCGGCCGCGCCCGCGCTCCCTGTCGAGGCCGATGGCGAGGCCGGCGGCGAGGCGCGGCAGTTGCAGCTGACGCTGCGGCTGGCGCAGGTCCTGGGGTACGACCTCGAGCGCGGCCGCCAGGACCTGGCGCCGCACCCGTTCGCCATCCGCATGGCGCACGGCGACGTGCGCGTCACCACCCGCGTCGACCCTGGCGATCTGGCCGAGGCGCTGTTCAGCACCTTGCACGAGGTCGGCCACGCGCTCTACGAGCAGGGCTTGGAGCCCAGGCTCGAGGGGACGCCGCTCGCCAGCGGCGTCTCGGCCGGCGTGCACGAGAGCCAGTCGCGCCTGTGGGAGAACCTCGTAGGCCGCAGCAGAGGCTTCTGGCGCTTCGCCCTGCCGCTCGTCCAGGCGTCGTTCCCCGAACTCGCCCACCTCGATCCCGAGCGGGCCTACCGCGCGGTCAACCAGGTGCGCCGCACCCTGATCCGGACCGAAGCCGACGAGGTCACCTACAACCTGCACGTGATCGTGCGGTTCGACCTCGAGCTCGCGCTGCTCGAGGGCCGCCTGTCGGTCGTCGACTTGCCCGAGGCCTGGTGCGAGCGCTACCGCAGGGACCTGGGCGTGGTGCCGCGCGGCCACGCCGACGGCGTACTGCAGGACGTGCACTGGTTCTCGGGCTTACTCGGCGGCGCCTTCCAGGGCTACGCCATCGGCAACGTGCTCTCGGCGCAGTTCTTCGCGGCCGCGAGCGCGGCCCTCGGCGACCTCGAGACGCAGTTCGCCGCCGGCTCGTTCGAGGGCTTGCACGCCTGGTTGCGCGAACACGTCTACCTGCACGGTCGCCGGCGCCCGCCGATGGCGCTGGTGAAGCAGGTGACGGGGCAGTCGCTCACGCTGGAGCCGTACCTCGACTACCTGCGCGAGAAGTACGCCGACGTGGCCGCCGCGGCGGTCTCGCCGTGACCCCTCGCTCCCAGCGCGCGTACCTGTCGATGTCGACGCTGTTCCTGACGATCGGCGGGGTGGGTGTTGGCCTTGGTCTGGTGGATGGGGCCTTCAGCTTGGGGCTCTTCCGCGGTAACCCGGCGCTGACGGCGTTCTTCCTGGTCGCCATCGGCATGGCCTTGCGCTGGACCGCCCTGCGGGCCGAGGTGCGGGCCGAACCGCGGCAGGAACACGACGGCGGCGACGATGGTAGCGGCGACGGCGACGACGGTAGCGGCGACGGCGGGGGCAACGGCGATGGCAGCGGCGGCGGTGTCGGCGAGACGCGTTGAGCGGCCGCCGGGGCGACGGCCTCGAACGGCCGAGCCAGGCGGCGCTCCGGCCATGCGGCTATGATGCCGCCCATGCGGGTGTCGATCGAGCTCGTGCCACGCGATCCCGGTTCGCTGCAACGGCAGCTCCACGCCACCTTGGCGCTCGGCGCCGGTGTCGCCGCGATCAACCTGCCCGACCTCCTGCGCTTCGCGTTGCGTAGCCACGACGCCGCCCTCCTCGCGCGCGAGGCGCTTGCCGGCGCAGGCCGCGATGTCGCGGTGCTGCCGCACGTGCGCGCGATGGACGTGCCGCTCGACCGACCCTGGGCGCCAGCGGAGCGGCTTGACGCGGCCGGCATCCGCGAGGTGGTGGTCGTCCAGGGCGACCCGCCGGACGACATGCGCCACGAGCTGAGCGGCGCGACCAGCGTGCAGGTGATCGCGAAGCTGCGGGACGCCTGGCCGCACTGGCGCATCTACGCCGCGCTCGACCCGTACCGCCAGAGCATCGCGGCCGAGCGCGACTACGCGCTGCGCAAGCTCGACGCCGGCGCGGACGGGTTCTTCACGCAGCCCTTCTTCGACCTGCGCCTGCTGGCGGCCTGGCGCGACCTGATGCCCGACGTGCCGATCTTCTGGGGCAGCACCAGCGTCACCTCGGAGCGCTCCATGCGCTACTGGGTCAGCCGCAACCGGGCGGTGTTCCCGAACGGCTTCGAGCCCACCCTGGCGTGGCACCGGCGCTTCGCGACGGAGCTCCTCGAGCACGCGCGCGGCGACGGTCTGGACGTCTACTTCATGCCCATCCGGGTGTCGATCGCCGAGTGGTTGCAGGACGCGCTGGGCTCGTGATCGCGCTGGGCTCGTTGCGCAAGGTCTACCGCATCCACGAGAAGGACGCCGGGCTCGCTGGCTCCTTGCGGGCCTTCGTGCGGCGCCGCTACCGCGACCTGGTCGCCGTCGACGACGTCAGCTTCGAGCTGGCGGCAGGCGAGATGGTGGGCTTCCTCGGGCCCAACGGCGCCGGCAAGACCACCACCTTGAAGCTGCTCGCGGGCTTGCTCCATCCCACTGCCGGCGAGGTGCGCGTGGCCGGTTTCGAGCCGCGCCGACGTCAGGCCGCGTTCCTGCGCAGCATCACGCTGGTGATGGGCCAGAAGCAGCAGCTGTCGTGGGACCTCGCCGCCAGCGACACCTTCTTGGTCAACCAGGCCATCTACGAGATCCCCGACGACGTCTACCGGCAGCGCTTGGGCGAGCTGACCGAGATGCTGGGTTTGCAGGGCCTGCTGCGCAAGCAGGTGCGCAAGCTGTCGCTGGGCGAGCGGATGAAGTGCGAGCTGGCCGCGGCGCTCCTGCACCAGCCCAAGGTGCTCTTCCTGGACGAGCCCACGATCGGCCTGGACGTGGCGATGCAGCATCAGGTGCGACGCTTCGTGGCGG
>PXAU01000235.1 GCA_003567075.1 Trueperaceae bacterium | reverse complement strand
CTTCCTCATGGGCACGGACCGCTTCGGCCGCGACCTGCTCTCGCGCACGCTGGTGGGCTCGCAGGTCTCGCTCACGGTGGGCATCATCGGCATCCTCATCTCGTTCAGCATCGGGATCGTCGTGGGCGGCGTCTCGGGCTACTACGGCGGCTGGGTCGACAACGCCATCCAGCGGCTGCTGGAGGTGCTGCTGTCGTTCCCGCGCCTGCCGCTGCTGCTGGCGCTGGCCACCATCATCCCCGCCACCTGGCCCAGCACCTGGGTGTACATGGGCATCGTGACGGTGCTGGCGCTCATCGGTTGGGCCGGCCTGGCGCGGGTGGTGCGCGGGCAGGTGCTGGCGACGCGCGAGGTCGAGTACGTCCAGGCCGCGCAGGCGCTGGGCGCGCGCGACCTGCGGATCATCCTGCGCCACGTGCTGCCCAACATCACCTCGTACCTGGTGATCGCCGCCACGCTGGCGCTGCCGGCGTACATCCTGGGCGAGAGCGCGCTCTCGTTCCTGGGCCTGGGCATCAAGGAGCCGATGACCTCGTGGGGGCTGCTGCTCAAGGACGCGCAGTCGTTCGAGGCGCTGTCGCTGTACCCTTGGCTGTTGGCGCCGGGCGCGCTGATCGTGCTCTCGGTGCTGGCCTTCAACTTCGTGGGCGACGCGCTGCGTGACGCGCTCGACGTCAAGAGCCGCGGCTGAGGCGCAGCAGGCGCGCCCGGGGCAGGAGCCACCATGCACGCACCCTTGCTCGTCGACCTGCAAGGCCCCCGGCTGGAAGCGGACGAACGCACGCTGCTCCAGCCCCCCGGCGTGGCGGGCGTGTGCCTGTTCAGCCGCAACCTCGTCGACGTCGAGCAGGCCCGCGAGCTCGTGACCGACCTGCACGCGACCGCCCGGCGGCCGCTCGTGATCGCCATCGACCAGGAGGGCGGCGGCGTGGTGCGGCTGCCGGCGCTGAGCGTCGCGCCCAGCGCGATGGCGCTCGGCGCGGTCGACGACCCCGACCTGACCGAGCGCCTGGGCCTGGCCACCGGCCGCGGCCTGCGCCGGATCGGCGTCAACGTCGACTTCGCGCCCGTCGCCGACGTCCAATCCAACCCCGCCAACCCGGTCATCGGCGACCGCGCCTTCGGCGCCGATCCCGAGCTGGTGGCGTGCCACGTGGCCGCCTTCGTGCGCGGGCTGCAGTCGAGCGGCGTGGCCGCCAGCCTCAAGCACTTCCCCGGGCACGGCGACGTGGCCCAGGACTCGCATCTGGCGCTCCCGCGCAGCGACGCCGACCTCGCGCGGCTCGAGGCGGTGGAGTGGCGCCCCTTCGCCGCCGGCATCGCCGCCGGCGCCGCCAGCGTCATGACCGGCCACCTGCTGCTGCCTGCGCTCGACGACGCGCTGCCCGCGACGCTCTCGAGCAAGGTGCTTGGGGGCGCCCTGCGCGAGCGGCTCGGCTTCGGCGGGGTGGTGTTCAGCGACGCGCTCGACATGCGCGCCATCGCCGAGCGCTGGGGCGTGAGCGAAGGGGCGGTGCTGGCGAGCGTCGCGGGGGTCGACGTGCCGGTGGTGTGCAACGGCAACGTCGCTGGTTACGAGGCGACGCTGGCGGCGCTGGGCCGCGCCCAGCGCGAGGGCCGGCTGCGGCCTGAGCGCGCCCGCGGGCGCCTGGCGCGGCTGCTGAAGGCCTACCCCAGCGCCGCCGCCGAGCCCGACGCGGGCCTGCTCGCGGCCGACGCCGAGGCCGAGCGCGAGGCCGCACGCCGCGCGATCACCGCCCTCGGCCGGCCGCCGCGGTTGGTGCCGGGCGCGCCGCTGGCGCTGCTGGGACGGGCCGAGGTGCGCTCCTCCGCCGCCAGCGACACCGCCAGGCCGGTCGCGGCGCTCGTCGAGGCGCTGGAGGCGGCCGGGCTGCCTGTGCGCTGGGTCCACGAGCCCGCGGCGCTGCCGCCGGTGCTTGCCGGAGCCCAGGCGCTGCTGGTGGCCACCAGCGAGCGCGCGCCGCTGCCGCGCGAGACCGTCCGCGCCTACCGCGAGGCCTTCGAGCGCGGCCGCGCGGCGGGCCTGCCGACCCTGCACGTCGGCCTGTGGAACCCCGACCACGCGCGCCATCTGCCGGGCCCTGCGCTGCTCAGCTTCGGCTTCCGGCCCGGCAGCGTCGCGGCGCTGGCGCAGGCGCTGCTGACGGGCGAGGCGCCCGGCCGCCCACCCGTGCCGCTGGCCACCCAGGAGGCGGCGTGAGCGGCACCGGCTCGATGAGCGGCGACGGCTCGATGACCGACGCCGACGGCCGGGTGGACGGCGACGACGGCGGCCGTACCCGCGACACCGTCTGGGTCGTCGGCGTCGACGGCGGCGGTACCCGCGGCCGCGCCTGGGTGGCGCCCGCCGAGCACGACCCGCTCCAAGCGCCCGCCGGCGCCGCCAAGCGCGACGAGGCCTGCAACCCCTACGGGGTCGGCGTCGAGCGCGCCGCGGCCGCCATCCTGGCGGTGATCGACGAGGCCTGGCGCGCCGCCGGTGCGCCGCCGGGCGAGGTATCCCTCGCCCACGTGTGCGTGGGCGTCGCCGGCGTCGAGACCAGCCAGGAGCGCGAGCCGCTGATCGCCTCGCTGGTCGACGGCGGCCTCGCACGCGAGCGCTTGACGCTGGTGGGCGACCCGTGGGTCGCGCTCGAGGGGGCGCTGCCGGTCGACCTGGTGGGGCCGGGCGGCCGGGTGCTGCTGGTCTCGGGCACCGGCTGCGTGGCGGTGGCGCTGTGCGACGACGGCCGGCGCCGCCGCGTCGGCGGCTGGGGCTCGCGCGTCGGCGACGAGGGCAGCGGCGCCTGGCTCGGCATCGAGGCGGTGCGGGCGGCCTTGCGCGCGCTCGACGGGCGCGATCCGCCGGGCTCGCTGGCGACCTCGGTGCAGGCTGCCTGGGGGGCCACCCCCGAAGCCCTCGTCGGTCGCGCCCGCGACGCCACGCCAGCCGACTTCGCCACGCTCGCACCGCTCGTCGCGAGCGCCTCGGACGCTTCGGACGGCAGCGACGTCGACCCCGTGGCCGCGGCGCTGCGCGGCCGCGCCGCCGCCTATCTCGCAGAGCTGATCGTCACGGCGGCCGCCGGGTGCGAGCGCGATCCGGCCGCGGTGGCGCTTGCGGGCGGCGTGGCGATGGCGCTCGAGGCAGACCTGCGGTCGCTGCTGCCGGCGCCGCTCGCAGCGGCGCTGCGCGCTCCATTAGGCCCGCCTGTCGCGGGCGCCTGGCGACTGGCCCGCGCGAACGCGCTGGCCGGCGCACGCTGACGCGGCGCTCAGGCGCGTGTGGCTACGCGGCCGCGTCGCCGAGGTCGACCGGTCGGCCAGTCAGGTAGACGGCCCGCACTCGCAGGTCGGGGCCCAACACCACCAGGTCGGCGCGCGCGCCGGCGACGAGCGCGCCACGCTCTGCCAACCCCAGGTAGCGCGCCGGCGCGGTCGTGGCGGCGAACAGCGCCGCCTCGAGCGGCACCCCGGCCGCCACCGCGCCGCGCACCGCGGCGTCCATGGTGAGCATGCTCCCCGCCAGGGTGCCGTCGACCAGCCGAGCAGCGCCGTCCTCGACGGTGACCGTGCGACCCCCCAACTCCGTGGTGCCGCTCCGCATGCCGCTGGCGCGGATGGCGTCGGTGATGAGCACAAGGCGCTCGCCGGCGGCGCGCCAGGCGGTGCGCACGGCGGCCGGCGCCACGTGGTGCCCGTCGCAGATCAGCTCGATGGCGGCCTCGGCGTCGCCCAGCAAGGCGCCCACCGGTCCCGGCACGCGGCCCTCGAGGCCGCCCATGGCGTTGAACAGGTGCGTCGCGCCGGCGCGACCGCCCGCGGCCCGCACCGCCGCCAGGAAGCGCTCGACGGTGCCAGCGTCGGCCACCGTGTGCCCGACGTTGAGCCGCACGCCAGCGCGCGTCCAGGCCGGAACTGCGTCCAGCGCGCCCACCAGTTCGGGTGCCACCGTGGCCAGGCGCACGATGCCAAGCGACAGCACCTCGGCCACGCGCTCGGGCGTGGGATCGAGCGCGAACGGAGGCTGCGCCCCGAGGCGCTCGGCGCTCACGAACGGCCCCTCCAAGTGCGCGCCGAGCACCACCGCCTCGCCCTCCGCCGGCGACCCGGCGACGGCCGCCACGGCGCGCAGCGCAGCGAGCACCGCCTCCCACGGCGCGGTGAGGGTGGTCGCCAGCAAGGCGGTGGTGCCGTGCCGGAGGTGGTGACGCGCCAGCGCGCGGACGCCCTCGGCGCCGTCCATGGCGTCGCCGCCACCACCGCCGTGCACGTGCTGGTCGATGAACCCCGGTGTGATCAGCGGCAGGCTCGCGCCCTCCGGCGCCTCCGCGGCACCCGGCGCCAGCGCGGCGTCCGGCGCCAGCGCAGCACCGGTCGTCAGCCTGGGGTCCAGCTCCAGCGCCCGCACCCGCGTGTCGAAGCGCAGCCGGCCGCGGCGCAGCCCCTCGGGCGTCAGCAGCAACCCCTCGAGGCTGCGCTCGGGCAGCCCGGCGTCGCCGCGCCCGGCGTCGCCGCGCCCGGCGTCGCCGCCCCCTCCGCTCACGAGCGCCGCCGCGCTCGCGAGCGCCGCCGCGCCAGCATCACGCCGACCACGGCCGCACGACGATCGCGCCGCCCTCGAGCACCGCCACCTCGTGCCGCGACCCGGCGGCGTCCGCCGCGTTCGGATCACCCTGCGCCAACGCGCCGGCGATGCGGAGTTGCGGTGCCAGGATCCGCTCGGCGTAGATGATCGCGCCCTCGTTACCGCTGGCGCCGGCGTGCGCCACGCCGCGCAACAACCCGGTCACGATCACGTCGCCCTCGGCGACCAGCTCGGCGCCGGCGTTGACGTCGCCGAGCACCACCAGCGAACCGCCCGAGACGATCCGGCTGCCGGAGCGGACCGTGCGCGGCTGGATCACCGTCTCGCTGCCGGCCTGCATCACCGCGGTCGGTGGCCGCACGTCCCGCACCGTGCCCCCGGCCAGCTCGACCTTCGCCACCACCGCCGCGAGCAGCTCGAAGGGCACCTTGCCGGCCACTTCGAGCACCACGTCGCCGGCGAGCAGTTCGGCGTGCTCGGCCAGCGTCTCCTGGCACGACTCGAGCGTGTCCTCCGGACTCAGCGAGAGCATCACGCCGCCGCGGACGCCGCGCGCCTTCATCGCGCCGCCTCCACGGTCTCGACGCCGTAGTAACCGGCGAAGAAGTCGCGTGCCAGCGGCACCGCCACGCGCGAGCTGGAGCCGCCGTGCTCCACGAACAGGGCGATACCGATCTGCGGGTCGTGCATGGGCGCGTAGCCCATGAACCAGGCGTGGGTGTAGTGCTCGCCGCGGGCGGTCTGGGCGGTGCCCGTCTTGCCTGCCACCTCGACCGGGAACACGCCCGGTCCCATGACGTTGCGCGAGGGATAGTCGGTGAACATCATGCGCATGCCTTCCTGGAGGGTGCGCCAATGACGCCCCTCGATCTGTCGGACTGCGGCTTGGTGCAGCTCGTCGCCGATGCGCTGCACCAGGTGCAGACCCACCAGCTGGCCGCCGAGCGCCAGCGTCTGGATCAGCTGCGCCACCTGCACGGGCGTGGCCAGCACGTCGCCCTGCCCGATCACGCTGTTCATGGTGAAGCCCGGCAGCCAGCCGTGTTCGTACTGCGGCTGCGCCCGCACCCAGGCTTGATCGGGGATGCGGCCGGCCTTCTCCTCGCGCACGCCCACGCCGAGCGGCGCGCCGAACCCGAACTCGCGCGCCAAGGCCACCGCCTGCTCGATGAAGGGGCCCCACCCACGCGTGGCGTTCGGGGTGGTGGCGACGGCGTGCCAGTAGAAGGTGTTGCAGGAGTCGGCGATGGCGTGGCGGACGTCATACATGCCCTTGTCGTACGTGGCCCAGTTGTGGAACGTGATGCCGCCCAAAAGGTAGCGCGCCGAGCACGAGAAGCGCGACGAAGAAGAGATCCAGCCCCCGTCGAGCAGCGCCATGGAGGTCACCATCTTGAACGTCGACGCCGGAGCGTAGGCCTCCACCGCTCGGTTCTGGAGCGGCTTGGACTGGGCGTCGCTGAGGTAACGGCCGACCGCCTCGGGGTCGATGGGGCGCTTCGCGAACACGTTCTGGTCGAACGTCGGCGCCGAGGCCATGGCCAGGACCTCGCCGCTGCGCGGGTCGAAGGCCACCAGCGCACCGTGCACGAGGCTCTCCGCGGGCCGCCCGTTGGCCTGGCGGTCGGCGTTCACGTAGCCCAGCGCGCCCGCCAGTACGTCCTCGGCCAGGCGCTGGGTGGTGGGATCGATCGTGAGCACCACGTCTTGGCCCGGTGTGGCCGGCTCCAGCACGGTGGAGCGAAGCGGCACGCCGCGCGGGTCGATCTGGACCAGCCGCAGGCCCGCCTCGCCATACAGCGCGCGTTCCCAGGTCGCCTCGATCCCCATCACGCCGGCCAGGTCGTCGACGCCGTAGCCGGGGTTGCGCTCGGGATCGGCCTGCGAGGTGTACCCCACGACCTGCGCCGCCAGGTTGGTCGGGTAGGTCCGCTCGATGCGCTCACGCAGGTAGAGGTTGGCTTGCCCGGCGATGCGCTCCTCGACCGCCGGCACCAGCACGTCGGGGATGTTCCAGGCCAGCACGGCGCCGTTGAGGCGTTCGTCGAGGCGGGCAGGATCGGGCGGGCGGGGCGCGCCCTCGAGCCCCAAGAAGGCCTGCAAGCGCTCCCACCCGTCGATGTCGCCGCCCCAGTACATGAGGTCGTAGGCGACGCGGTTGTCGGCGAGGACGGTACCGTCGCGCGCCAGGATGCGGCCGCGCAGGGGCGTGATGCGGCGCTCCTGGGTGAAGTTGGCCTCGCTCCGCTCGCGGTACTCGTCCGCCATGGCGATCTGCAGGTACATCAGCCGGCCGGTGAAGATCACCATCACCGACAGCGTGATCGCCAGCAGCAAGCGCACCCGCGGCAGGATCCCGGCCTGCGGGTCCTCCTCGGGCTTGCGGCTGCCGGGCACGAACTCCTTGGGCGCGCGCCGGCCGATGAAGGGCCGCCGGCGGCGCGGCTCGTCGCCCTTGCGGCGCGCCCCCAGGCCGCCCAACCGACCGCCGCCCGAACGTCTCACAGCAGCTCCCTCTGCAGCGCACGCGTGCGTGCGAGGAGCGCGAAGCCCCAGGGGAGCAACGCCATCGCCGCCACCACCGTGAAGGCCGCGTCGAGGGCCGCTACGGCCGTCGCGGCCGGGAGGTGCGTGGCGTCACCGGAGAGCCACAGCAGCAGCACCAGCATCACCGCCCACTTGCCCGCCACCGCGGCCAGCACCGCCAGCGAGCGCTCGAGGAACCCCTGCTGCGAGAGCTGCGCCCGCACGGTGGTGGCCACCAGCGCCGCGGCCGCCAAGCCCAGCGCGTGCACACCCAGCACGCCGTGGCCGATCACGTCCTGCAGCAGGCCGAAGCCGTACCCGACCAGCACCAGCTGCCAGCCGGGCAGTCGATAGAGCAGCGTGAGCACCGCGATCAGGAACAGGTCCGGCGGCGGCAGCGGAGCCAGCAAGGCCCCTAGGAACCCTTGGCCGAGCACGAGGAGCAGGTAGAACAGCACCAGACGCACGCGCCCAGTGTACCGAGGCGCCGCGGGGTGCCGGGCGATAGGCTGGGCCGCATGGCGACCCTGATCCTCCACGGCGGCGCCGGCCGCATCGACGACGAGCGCGCGCCCGCCTACCGCCACGGCCTGCGCGCGGCCCTGGAGGCCGGCTGGGCGGCGCTGACGGCCGCGGCCCCCGATCCGGGAGGCGTGAACGCGGGCGACGGCCGCGCCCTGGCGGCGGTGGTGGCGGCGGTCGAGGCCATGGAGGCGAACCCCGAGGCCTTCAACGCCGGGATCGGCAGCGCGCTCACGCGGGCCGGCACGGTCGAGTGCGACGCCTGCCTCATGGACGGCCGCGACGGCCGCGCCGGGGCGGTG
>PXAU01000267.1 GCA_003567075.1 Trueperaceae bacterium | reverse complement strand
TTCGCCCTGTGGCCCACGGCGTGACGGTCGTGACCGTCAGGACGGATGCGCTCCTGCGTGGCAGTTCAGGCGTACGCGCTGCCCTACGATGGCCAGCATGAGCTGGGACGAGGCCTTCTCGGAGCGCTACGACGCATGGGCGGCCGACACAACGGCCGACGTCCCCTTCTACGTCGGTCTGGCGCGCGAGGCTGACGGGCCGATCGTCGAGCTCGCGGTGGGGACCGGGCGCGTCGCGATCCCGGTCGCGCTCGCGACCGGGCGCCCCGTGGTCGGCATCGACGCTTCGCCGGGGATGCTGCGTCAGGCGCGTGCGCACGCCGCAGAGGCGGGCGTCGACCTGACGCTCGTCGAGGGCGACATGCGCGACCTCGCCCTGCGCGAGCCGGCGGCGCTGATCTACTGCCCCTTCCGGGCGCTGCTGCACCTGCGCACGTGGGCCGACCGGCGGCGGGTGTTCGAGCGCGTGGCCGCGTCACTGCGACCGGGCGGGCGCTTCGCCTGGAACGCCTTCGCCTTCGACCATCGGGTGGCGATTCGCGTCGATGGCGTGCGGCATGAGGGGCCCCTGCCGCACACGGTGCGCTACGCGGTCGGGGACAACCGCATCGACCTGTTGCTCGACGGCGGCGGCACGAGCTCGTTGTGGTGGGCGACGAAGAACGAGTGGCTAGGCCTGCTCGATGTGGCGGGGCTGCAGCTCGAGGCACTGTACGGCGGCTTCGAGCGCGAGCCGCTCACGGACGACAGCACGGAGTACGTCTTCGTCGCGCGGCGCTGAGCGCGGTTCGATGTCGCAGCGCTCGGCGCGCGCGTCGATGCCTCGGCGCTCACGCCTGGAACGGGGTCCGTACCCTGACGCCCTCGATGATCGCGCCGTCGTTCAGGTCCTCGGTGAGGAGCTCACTGCACCCCGAACGCTGCGCGGCGGCGAGGATCGCTGCGTCCCACACGGCGAGCCGGTGCTGGCGCGCGAGCGTGATCAATACGTCGACGAGGCTGGCGTCGATCGGCACGACGTCACCCTCTGAGAGGTACCGGACGACGTCGTGTGCCGCTTCGGTGTCCAACGGCGGTTCGAGTTTGCGCGTGACGGTCCACTAGAACTCGTTCAGGACCTGCGCGCTCACGACCAGCTGGAGCGAAGCGTCGCCGAGGAGCTCGAGCGCGATGGAGCGTTTCCGCTCGTTGCCGACGTCGAAGGCGTACACGATGACGTTCGTGTCTACGAACGAGGCCAACGCGTCCGCTCCTCGTACACCTCGTCGCGTGTCCACGTCCGATCGGCTCCCGCCGTCCCGGCCACCCTGGAGCGTGCGATCCCGAGCACGCGGCGGCGGCCGGCCAGGGCGCGCTCGTTCGCGTCAGCGAAGCGCTCGAGGTAGTCCCGCACGATCGCGTTGACGGACGTCCCCTGCTCGAGGGCGCGGATTCGGGCGCGCCGCAGCGTGTCGTCGTCGATGACGAGGGTCAGGTTAGCCACGTAATCAGCGTAGCGCGTAACCCGTGTTCCCATCGCATGCTGGTCGGCTGCGCTCGCCGGAACTCGCTGCCACACGACGCCCGGTGTCGAACGCTGCTATGCGTGCCAGTACGTCTCCCAGCCCAAGTAGGTCGAGAAGGCTTCGTTGAGCACGGCGGCGGAGTGGGATTGGCTCATGACGACGTGGTGCTCGAACCCTTGCTTGCAGACGTACTTCATCAAGTCCTGCAGGCGTGGGACGACGGCGACGGCGTGCGTGCCGAAGGTCTCCAGCGGATCGTTCGTCAGCTTCCCCTCGCCGACGTACGCGCGGATGACCCCATCGTTGTCGGATGTGGTGATGCGTCCGAAGGTCAGCGGACCCTCCGGGGTTCGCCCCTCGAGCGCACCGTACGTGTTCTCGACACCGAGGGTGGACCCGAGGATCGGTGCGTTGGCGATCCTGCCGCCGGGGATGAAGCTCTTCGCCCAGTTGCCGCAGTGGAAGAGGACGCAGCGATCGGGGTCGTCAGCGTAGTTGTTGTTCCAGTCCACCAAGGCGCTCGGGTTCCCGGATGCGAGCTGCATGGCGACCATCGTGACGACGCCGGTGACATCGACTTCGCACGCGCTCGGGAGATAGTTCTCGCTCATCATGCTCATCGAGGTGCAGACGTTGCAGCCCCAGTTCTGCTGCAGGGAGGTCCAGCATTGGATGGCGGTGGCGTCGATACGGTTCTCGCTCATCCAGTCGCGCAGCGCGAGGTCGAGCCGCGCCATCTGGCTGAGGCGATCGGCGGGTACGCCCTTCGCTGGGAGGAACGAGGTCATCTCCTGCACGCGTGCCTTCACCTCCGCCGCATCGCGTGCGTAGCGCTCGGCGGCGCCGAGGATCTCGGAGAGGTCGACGGTCGAGACGTTGATGCCCGCGCGATCGAGGATCTTCTCCGAGTAGCGCACGGTGTTGAAGGCGCTCGGCCTGGCGCCCACGGCCCCGACCCGGAGTCCGCGGAGGCCCGCTACCACGCGGCAGACCGACACGAACCGCCGCAGGTCCTCGGCGAAGGAGGGGTCGTCGGGATGGACGGTATGGCGACCGGTCAGGGTGAAGGGGATGTTGCGCTGTTTCAGGTTGTTGCAGACGGAGATCTTGCCACAGAAGGCATCGCGTCGCGTTGCCGGCGAGAGCTTGTCCAGTGAATCCGGGTAGGCGTGAACGAGCACGGGCACGTTCAACCCCGACATCCGCAGCGTGTCTACGACGGCCTTCTCGTCGCCGAAGTTGGCGAGGCAGACGAGGACGCCTTGAATCTCCCGTTCGTGCCTGCGGAACAGGTCAGCGCATGCCTCTGCGTCCCCGTAGGTCTGCACGCCGCCGAGGTGGGTGGTCTCCTCGTCGAGGAGGATGGCGCGGATGCCTTCGCGTTCCAAGAGCTGGCCGACGTCGTGACGCGCTTCCGTCACCAGGTGGTCCGGGAAGAACTCCCGGCTGCCGATGATCACGCCGAGGGTCACCTGCGAGTCTGGTTTCATGGTGCGTATGCCTCCGTTTCACTGATGTGCGTGGCCTTCGTGGACGCATCCAGAATGGTCGCGGGCACCCTCGGGCACGACGCCGGTTCCTCCCTGGCCGCGCATCGGTCGCGAGATGCCTCGTGCGCGGCGAGCAGAGCGACGTCCGCAGCCCCGACCGCGCTCCCACGCAGTCCGAGGCCGCGCCCTCTGGCAGAGTTGGACCCTGGAGACCACGAGGTCATGATAGGTCGGATGGCGATCGTCGTCACCGATGGCGGCACCGCTGCACGCTACGTATGCGCCACAGCCGCTTGCTCGAGGCCGGCGCCCGTGCGAGGCCGTCATCCGCCGCCGATGGCGTCCGCGATCAAGCGGGCTCGCTCCAGCAGCCCGCGACGCACTCGAGGCGCCCGCCCAGGAACGCGCGGCAGAACCAGCGGGCGATCCAGTCGTCGGTCTTCGAGACGGGCTCGACCAGAGGGTGGCTCGTCGACGAGGCGGTAGCGTAGTGCGGTGAGCCTCGCCTTCTTCTCCGACCTGCTCGGGCAGACCCACTTCGCGGACCCCGCCACGCTGCTGGCGGGATTGGCGGCGGTGGCGCTGGTGGGCTTGTCGAAGGGTGGCCTGGGTGGGGCGTTCGCGCTGATGGGCGTGCCGGTGCTGGCGCTGGTGATGCCGCCGGTGCAGGCGGCGGCGCTGTTGCTGCCGCTGCTGTTGATGATGGACGCGATGAGCCTGTGGGTGTGGCGCGGCTTCTTCCACAAGCGAACGCTGGTCGCGATACTGCCCGCCGCGATTCTTGGCATTGCCGTGGGAGGGCTCACGGCCGCCGTGACGCCCGAAGGGTTGGTCCGCCTGATCGTCGGGTTGGTGGCGCTGGGATTCGTGCTTCGGTCGCTGTGGCCCACGAGCACCAGCGCGTCGCGCGCGCCCTCGCGCGCCTCGGCATGGTTCTGGGGCGCGGTCGCCGGGTTCACCTCCTTCGTCGCCCACGCCGGCGGCCCGCCGTATCAGGTGCACACCCTGCCGTTGCGGCTCGACCCGCGGGTGTACACCGGCACGGCGGTGATCTTCTTCGCGGTCGTGAACGTGGTCAAGGTCCTGCCGTACGCGGCGCTGGGCCAACTCGACACGCGCACGCTGGTGTCGGCCGCCGTGCTGCTGCCGGTCGCGGCGGTGGCCGTCCTGGTCGGCGCGGCGCTGGTGCGCCGCATGCGTCCGGCAGTGTTCTACCCGTTCATGCTAGCGATGGTCGCGCTGGTTGGCCTGCGGCTCGTCTACGACGGCTTGCGCGGGCTCGCGTAGGCGCTCGCCGAACGAAGCTCGGCCCGGCGTCCCCGGCCCCGTCGCATACGCTGGAACGAGGGTCGACGGCGATCCGCCGCCGGTCGCGACCCTGGAGCGAACCGAGGTGGTGAGCGTGGAGCGAACCGAGGTGGTGAGCGTGGAACGACTCGTCGAGTGCGTGCCGAACATCAGCGAGGGCCGCGACCGCGGCGTCATCGAGGCGGTGACCGCGGTGATCGAGGAGGTCGAGGGCGTCCGTCTGCTGGACGTCGCCCCCGGCGCCGACACCAACCGCACGGTGATCACCTTCCTCGGCCCGCCGGACGGTGTCGCCGAGGCCGCCTTCCGGGTCGTGCGGCGCGCCGGCGAACTCATCGACATGGGCCAGCACCGGGGGGCCCACCCGCGCCATGGCAGCACCGACGTGTGCCCCTTCGTGCCGGTCCGCGGCGTGAGCATGGACGACTGCGTGGCGATCGCCCGCGCCGTCGGCCGGCGGATCGGCGAGGAGCTGGGGTTCCCCGTCTACCTCTACGAGGCGGCCGCCACCCGCGACGACCGCACGAACCTCGCCAGCGTGCGCAAGGGCGAGTACGAGGCCCTCGCCGAGAAGCTGGGCACGCAGGCGTGGCGGCCCGACTTCGGACCCAACGAATGGAACGAGCGCAGCGCCCGCTCCGGTGCGATCAACGTCGGCGCGCGCGGGTTCCTGGTGGCCTACAACGTCAACCTCAACACCCGCCAGAAGCGGATCGCCAGCCAGATCGCGCTCGACATCAAGGAGGCCGGACGCGCCCAGCGCGACGAGGCCGGCCGGATCGTCAAGGACGCCGACGGGAACACCGTCCGCGTTCCCGGTCCCTACCGGTTGGAGGCCTGCAAGGCGGTCGGTTGGGTGTTGCCCGAGTTCGACCGCGCCCAGGTCTCGATCAATCTCGTCGACACCGCGATCACCAAGCCGCACCAGGCCTTCGAGGCCTGCCGCGCGAGCGCCCGCGACCGCGGCGTGCGCGTGACCGGCAGCGAGTTGGTGGGCTTGATCCCCGAGGGTGACCTGCTGGCCGCCGGCAAGCACTACCTGCGGCAGGCCGGTCAGTCGGCCGGCATCCCGCGTCGCCAGATCGTGGAGACCGCCGTGCAGAGCCTCGGCCTGCGTGAGCTCGGCCCGTTCGATCCGGCCGAGCGGGTGCTGGAGTACCGGGCCGGCCTGGTGGACGGAAGGCTCGCGTCGCTCACGGCCCGGCAGTTCGTCGACGAGGTGTCGACCGACGTACCGGCCCCCGGCGGGGGCTCGGTGGCCGCGCTGTGCGCCGCGCAGGCGGCCGCGCTGGTGGCCATGGTCGCCAACCTGACCGTCGGTAAGGGGGGCTACGAGGGCGTGCAGGACCGTGTCAAGGCCATCGCGGAGGAGGCGCAGGCGCTGAAGGACGCGCTGCTGGACGCGATGGACCAGGACACGGCGGCCTTCGACCGGGTGATGGTGGCCTTCGGCTTACCGAAGGCGACCGACGAGCAGCGCTCCGCCCGCGAGCTGGCCGTCGCCGAGGCCACCCGCGGGGCGACGCGGGTGCCCCTGGCGGTGCTGGAGCAGGCGGAGCGCGTGCTCGGTCTCGCGGCCGAGGTCGGCGAGATCGGCAACACGAACAGCCTCTCGGACGCCGGGGTGGCCGTTCTCTGTGCCGGTGTGGGCGCCGAGGGCGCCTACTACAACGTCCTGATCAACCTGGTCGCCCTGGTCGACCTCGACGCGAGCGCCGAGCCCGGCTTCGCGGCGCAAGCGCGCCAGCGGGCAGCCGAGCTGATGGCGGCGTGCGAGGAGCGGGCCGCGGCGGCGAAGCGCGCGATCCGCGGGAGGCTCGAGGCGGCGCTCTGACGTTTCGTCCGAATCCGCTAGCGCGGGAGGGACGGTAGCTGGCGTCGGAGGCGAGCGCCGCGGAGTGGGGCGCGGCGGACCACGACGACAGCGTCCTGATGCTGCATGAGGTGGGGGCTCGCGGCGGGGGGTGGTGGGCTCAACCCGGAGGCGTCGCTACCCGGCGGGTGGTTCCTCGTCCGGCTGCCCGAGCCCCAGCGACGCCAGCCAGTCGCGGGCGACCCGCTCGAGCGCGCGGTCGCGAGCCGCGTACCAATCGCGCTCCAGGCCGTGCTCGTAGAGCAGGTCCTTCGTCGCCCGGAACGCGCCGCGGCCGTGCACGGCCCGCAGGAGGCGCGCGCGCAGGTCGGGGTTCTCGATCTCCTCGCAGAAGTCGCGCAGGATGGCCCACTCGTGGAGGGCGAAGGCATCCGGCAGGGCCGCGAAGCGCCCCGGCTCGAAGCCCTCGGGGTCGGGTTGGTCGGCGGTCACGTCGTCGCCGAAGATGCTCGGGTCGAGCACCGTCACGAACTCGTGCGTCTCCAGGTCGAGGTAGACCTGGATCCCGTCGCTCAGCATCTCGAGCTGATCGACGACGGCCTCGACGCGTACGCTGCCAGGGTCATCATGGCGTGTCCCGTCGTTCATGCGGTAATGGTAGCGCGCGGCTGCATGGCGGACGCTGCGCTATCCCGTCGAGCCTCAGGACCAGCGCCTCTCGATCGTGTCGGGCAAGCGGCGGGTGAGCGCCGAGACGGCGCTGCGGCTCGCGTGCGTCGGCGCGCTTCGTGGCCGACGCCGTTCGGCGCCTCGAGGGGGCCGTGGGGGTGTGACCGCGATCAGCTGATGCGCACCGGGTCCCGGCGCGGGCGGTGCCGCCGAGCCCGATCAGCGGCGACCCGGCCCCCCAAGGGACGTCCACCCGTAGCGCCGGCGCACCGGGGGCGCGTAGCCTCGGAGGTGCGGTCGCCCTACGAGGGCGTCGTGTACCCGAGAGGACAGCCGTGGCTCGCATCGTGCGCCGCATCGCTTCTGTCGCGGCGGTCGTCGCCGCGCTGCTCGTCGTCGCCGTGGGCGGCTTCCTCTACCTGCGCCTGGGTCCGGCGGGCGGCGCCCTGAGCATGTTCGCCGATGGCCGGCGCGCCGAGAGCTTCCGTACCCTCCACCGGTCGCTGCCCTCGCACCCGGTTGCCGCTGACGGCGACACCTGGGCGTTCGACCGTGACGAACTCCCGCTGCCGGAGCGGTACACGTTCGAGGGCGAGGAGCGCTCACTGGAGGACCTCCTGCGCGCCAGCGAGACGACCGGCCTGCTCGTCGCGCGCGACGGTGTCATCTTGCACGAGGCGTACTACCAGGGCTACGACCAGCGCTCGCTGACGACGTCGTTCTCGGTCGCCAAGTCGTTCACCTCGGCCCTGATCGGCATCGCGCTCGACCGGGGGCAGATCCGCTCGACCGACGATGCCATCAGCGACTACGTGCCGGAGTTCATCGGCAGCGGTTACGAGGGCGTGGCGATCCGCGACGTGCTGACGATGTCGTCCGGCATCGCCTTCGACGAGGACTACGCGCGCGCGGGCTCCGACGTCATGCAGCTCCCGTTGCGGCTCTTCGTGCTGCGGCAGCCGGTGGTGGACGTGCTGCGGCGGCTGCCCCGCGCGCGAGAGCCGGGCACGGCGCACCACTATGCCAGCAGCGACGCCATCGCGCTCGGCCTACTGCTCACCCGCGCAACGGGCCAGGGCGCGGCGCGACGACCTGCAGGTGGTGCCAGCCGCGTGGGTCGCGGACTCGCTGCGCCCCGGGGTGCCGTCACCAGCCTTCGGTTCAGGCGT
>PXAU01000409.1 GCA_003567075.1 Trueperaceae bacterium | reverse complement strand
CGGGCCGACATGGACGCCTTGCCGATGCCCGACGCCAAGGACGTGCCGTACCGATCACGCGTGGAGGGCGCCTGCCACGCCTGCGGCCACGACGGTCACACGGCCGTGCTGCTCTCAGTGGCGAGGCTCCTGAGCGAGCGCCGGCACGATCTGCGCGGCCGCGTCCTGTTCGTGTTCCAACCGGCCGAGGAGATCGTCAAGGGCGCCGCCGCCATGCTGGCCGACGGAGCCCTCGACGTGGTGGTGCCCGACACGTCCCTGGCGCTGCATCTGAGCAGCATGCATCCGACCGGCACGATCTCGCTCCGTCCCGGACCCGCCATGGCAGCCGCCGATTCGTTCCGCCTGGTGCTGCACGGCCGTGGTGGCCACGCCGCCAAGCCGAACGACGCGATCGATCCCGTCGTCATGGCTGCGCACCTCATCAACGCGCTCCAGGCGCTGGTCTCGCGCGAGACCGATCCGGTCGATCCGGCCGTGATCAGCATCACGAGCATCCACGGTGGCAGCGCCTTCAACGTGATCCCCGCAGCGGTCGAGCTGAAGGGGACGCTGCGGACCTTCGACGCTTCGACGCGCGAGGCCCTTCGCCACCGTATCCTCACGCTCGCAGAAGCGGTCGTGGGCGGATTGCGTGGACACCTCGAGAGCGAATGGCGCGAAGGTTCGCCGATCGTCGTCAACGACGCGGCCTCGACCGAGCGCGTGCGGAGGGTGGCCGAGGGGATGGCCAGTCTCCAACACGTGATCATGGGCGACCCGATCATGGGCGGCGACGACATGGCGCTGTGGCTTCAGCGCGCCCCGGGATGCTACTGGTTCGTCGGCGCCAACGGCGGCCCCGCGAGCGCCTTCCCGCACCACCACTCGAGCTTCGACCTCGACGAAGCGGCGCTTCCGATCGCCGTCGAGGTGTTCACCAAGGCGATCCTCGACGCGCTTGACGCGTGAGCGCAGGCGCGAACCTCGGGGCACGAGCGTGACGACCCGGTCCCGCGAGCGCAAGCGGTGTCTGCCGCTGCCGTTCAGCGACCTGCGGGGTACAACTCCAACCCGACGGCCTGGGTGATCGCCTGCACCTGGGTTTCGAGTTGCTCCTGCGCGAGCAGCTGCTCGATCTGATCCTCGATGGCTTCGAGCGGTACCAACGCACCGTCGTCCGTGGTGACGGCCTCGGGGTTCGCGTCGTACCAGTCCCGGACGCTCTCGGCGTCGACGTCGACGTCGGCCGCGAGGTCTTCGACCAGAGCCTGCGCTGACAGGTTCACCGCCAAGGCGTCACGCAGAGCGACCTCGTCACCGTAGCCGGCAGCATCAAGCCAGGTCTCGAAGGCCGCGGTGTCGGCCTGTTCTTCGCGCAAGGCCTCGACGACGGCGTCGATGGCCTCGGCGGTCGCGCCCAGACCACGCTCCTCGGCTTCGGCCGCGAGCACGCGTTGCGTCGCGTACTGCTCCAGGAAGCCGAACCGGAACGGCTCGAACTCCGCCAGCACCTCGTCCGTGACCGGCATCCCTTGTCCGATGGCGGTGCTGCGCGCAGCCACGTCGAAGGCGTCATCGAACTCGGCCTTGGTGATCGTGGTGTCACCGAAGACGATGACGATCGCATCGGGGTCGTCGGTGAGTTGCTCGACCTGAGCGGCGGCCGCCGGCGCGGCAATGAGCACGGTGAGGCCCAGGAGCAAGGTACGAAGGGAGGCGAAAGGGCTGCGATCGAACGTGCGCGTGATGGTCATGGATGGCTCCGTTGGGTCGAGAGGCGCTGATGGCCGGACGGACCCGTGACGGTACCAGGGCGTGCATGAGGAGCCTGATTGGAGCGTGAGCCGAGCCCGTACAGGTGGGCAGTGCACCACTCGAGCGACGGTGGGACGGACCTCATGGCCCGTCCCACCGCGGTCATGCTCGGCGCGCCTGCGCGCCGACATGAATGACGTTCAACGCTCCTTGGTCACCAGGTGCAGGTCCTGGAACGTCGCCGAAGCGTACGGGTGGACGCTCCAGCCCTCGACCCAAGACTGCACGACACCGATCTCCTCGCTGTTGTTGATGAAGGCGAAGGGAAGGTCCGCCATCAGCAGACGCTGGATCTCCTGGTACGTGGCGATCGACTCCGGCGAGCCCGGCGGCAGCGTGCGACCCAGCTCGAGCAGGACGTCCACCGCGGGGTTGCCGTAGGCGATGTAGTTGTTGTCGCCATCGGTCTTGAAGAGCCCGTACGTGGCGTAGTCGGGATCGACGTTACCGCTCCAACCCAGAACGTAGAGGTCGAAGTCCTTCTCGGGACCAAGGATCCGGTCGATGAAGGCTCCGAACTCCTCGATCGAGACGTCGATGTCGATACCGACCTGGGAGGCCTCGAACTGCAGGATCTCGGCGATCTGGATCCGCACCGGGTTCTCGTTCGTGTGCAAGCGGATTCGGAAGCCGTCCGCCAAGCCCGCCTCGGCGAGGAGCGCTGCGGCGCGTTCCGGATCGTACGGGTAGCGCGGGATGTCTTCGGCGAAGTAGATCGAATCGGGCGAGATCGGTCCCACGCCGACGGTGCCGATCCCGTTCAGGACCCGCGCGACGATGGCCTCGCTGGGGATCAGGTGGGCGAACGCCTGCCGCACGAGAGCGTTGGCGAGCGTGTCGTTGCGGAAGTTGAAACCGAGGTACGCATGACCAAGACCGGTGGCACGCGTCACCACGATGCCCTCGGTGTCTTCCAAGCGCGGTACCTCGGCCGGCGTGACCTGCCCGTGGAACAGGTCGATCTCACCGGCTTCGAACGACAGCAAGCGCGTGCCGTCCTCGATGATGGGCCGGAAGAGCACCTCGTCGACGTTGCCACGCTCGCCCCAGTACTCCTCGTACGCCCGTACCAGCATGCGGTCGTCACGTACCCATTCGACGAAGCGGAACGGCCCCGTGCCGATGGGGTTGGTGTTCCAGTCGTTGGTATCACCGATGTCGGCGGGCAGGATGTGCAGCCGCGCGAGCGAGTTCATGATCCAGACGTTGGTGGGATCGACGGTGATCTGTACCGTCAGGTCGTCGATGACCTCGACCTCGCTGATGTTGATGTAGAGGTTCCGGATGAGGCTCGGGTTGTCCTCGTCGAGCACCCACTCGATCGTGTACTTGACGTCCTCGGCGGTGAGCGGCTTGCCGTGGTGGAAGGGGACGCCTTCGCGCAGGTTGAAGGTGATGACCGAGCCGTCCTCACTGAACGACCAGTCCGTGGCCAAGCGCGGACGGTAGCCGAGGTCCTTCTCGAACACGACGAGAGGCTCCATCATCGTGTAGATACGCTGGAACGAGTAGACGTCGCTGACGAGCCGCGGATCGAGGCCGGAGGCCTCGGCGACGGTGGACACGACGAGCCGCGTCTGGGCGAAACCGATGCCCCCGAGGAGCAGCAGCACGCACGCAAGCGCCAGGAACGGACGACGAATCGACATGGGGGACGACCTCCGATGAAGGGTTGCGAGCGAGGCTCGAAGGGCCACCGCACGCCTGCAACATTGTACGGTGTCAACGGCGTAGGAACCGGCTCGCGGGGCGCCCGAGCAGCCACGCGCTGCGCAGCCTCGTGGTCCACGCCGCGGGCGTGAGGAAGGCAACACCGACCACACGCTTCGAATGTGTAACCTTCCATCATGGCAGGCGAGGATACGGCCGCGGCCAGCGAAGTCGTCGCCGACCTCGTGCGCTTGGCGCAGAGTCTCAGCAATCCTCGCTCGAGCGACGTCGGCGCGGGCATCGAGGCGCTCCTCGCAACGCTAGGTGCGTCGCTCGAGGTGGGACGTGCTTACGTGTTCGAGCACGACGCAGCCGGCGAGACCACCAGCAACACCTTCGAGTGGTGCGCTCACGATGTGCCCCCCCAACGGGCCACGCTGCAGCACGTTCCGATCGAGATGATCGCGCATTGGCACGAGCGCTTCGAAGCGGGCGATGCAGTCTGCATCGAAGACGTCCGAGCCCTCGACCCGCAGATCGCACCCGAGCGGGAGACGCTGCTACGCCAGCAGATCCGCTCGCTCTTGACCGTGCCCTTGCGCGTGTCAGGTCGCACCACCGGCTTCCTGGGGCTCGATGACGTGCGTGGGCCACGCGCTTGGCCGAGCATGCTCGTGACGCTGCTGCAGGTCGCCGCCGCCCTCATCGGTACGTCGTTGACGGCGCAGGCCACCGAGCAGGCCAGGCAGAGCCTCGACGAGCGCTTGCGCGCGGTCGCCAACCAAGTGCCGGGCACCCTCTTCCGCTTCGAGCACGACCCCGATGGTGCGCGCCGCTTCCCCTACGCAGGCCCCCGCTTCGAGGCCCTGCTCGGCGTCGAGGCGGAGCGCCTCGCCGACGACGCGACGCTCGCGCTCGAGCGCATCCACAGCGGCGACCTCGAGGCCTTCACCGCGTCGCTCGAGCATTCGCGCCAGACGCTCACCCGCTGGGAGCAGACGTTCCGGCTGGTCGACGCCAAGGGCCAGCTGCGCCACCTGCTGGGTCGCGCCGATCCGAAGGCGCGCGCCGATGGGGGTGTGCTGTGGAACGGTCTGCTGCTCGACGTGAGCGACCTCTGGCAGGCGAACGAAGCGCTCGCACGCTCGGAGGCGAACCTGCGCTCCATCCTGGAGATGAGCGAGGACGCCGTCATCCTGATCGACACCGAGCGGCGTGTCCTCGACCTCAACCGCAGCGCCCGGGCGCGCGCCGAGCGCGTCATCGGGCGCGCCCTGAACGTTGGGGACGTGGTCACGGAGGTGATCACCGACCCGGCCTTCGCAACCGATCTCGACGCGGCGTTCCGGGGGCAGGCGACCGTCCACGAGCGCCCGGTGGTGCCACCCGCGACGACAGCGCCACCGTACTGGGCCGAGGTCCAGGTGCATCCCGTGCGCGCCGAGGACGGCACCGTGCAGTCGGTCGTGTATCGCAGCGCCGACGTCACCGAGCGGCGCCACGCCAACGAGGCCGTCGCCCGCGGGACCGCGTTCCGGCAGGCGTTGCTGACGCTGGTGCGTGACCTGTTAGCGCAGGAGTTCGGCGACGACCTCTACCACCAGGTGCTCACCCACGCGGTGGCCAACGTCCCGGGCGCGGAGGGCGGCAGCATCGTCGTGCAGCGTGACGACGGTCGATATCACTACGCGGCCGCCATCGGGTTCGACCTCGAGCAGCTTCGCAGCATCTCCTACGACCCCGCCGAGTTACGCCAGACACGCACCACGGGGGCGACCGTGCTGCGCCCTAGCTACGACAACCGGCACCACGTCCGCGAGGTACGCGACGTCTTGCGTTCGGCTGGACGCGTCGACGACATCCAGGCGACCTTGGTCGCACCCGTGGACGTGGGTGGGGAGCGCCTCGGCTCCCTCCATCTCGACACCTTCAGCGACGGTGAGGCCTTCGACGAGCACGCCGTCGAACTGGCCAGCCTGCTGGCGGGTGCGGTCGGCATGGCGCTGCAGCGCCTCCGGCTCGAGGTCCACCTCCATGACGAACGCGCCAAGCTGGCCTACCTCGCAAGCCACGACGTCCTCACCGACCTGCCGAACCGGGTGGTGTTGACCGACCGGCTCGCACAGGCGCTGGTACGCGGACGACGGCGACAGGTGCTCACCGCGCTGCTGTTCATCGATCTCGACGGTTTCAAGGCGATCAACGATCGCTTCGGCCACATGACCGGCGACGCCGTGCTGCGTGCGGTCGCGTCGCGACTACGCGGTGCCGTACGGGACGAAGATACGGTAGCGCGCCTGGGCGGCGACGAGTTCGCCGTCATCGCCGAGGGCTTGCGACGAGCAGAGGACGCCGCGATCGTCGCACGCAAGGTCGCCGATGCCTTGGCCGCACCGTTCGAGCTGGACTCGACGACGGTACTCATCGGCGGGAGCATCGGCATCAGCGTCGCTCCCTTGGACGCCGATGATGGCGGCACCATGATGCAGAACGCCGATCTGGCGCTCTACCGTGTGAAGCGCGAAGGACGTGGCGGGGTCGCCTTCTACACCACGGACCTCGACGAACGCATCCGCTCTCAGGCCGCGCTCGCCGAAGACCTCCGACGGGCCCTGCTCGCCGGTGAGGAGGTCGGCGCCGTGTACCAGCCCATCGTGCGGCTCGAGGATGCGACCGTGCTCGGGATGGAGACGCTGGCCCGATGGCGCCATCCCGAGCGCGGCGAGATCGCACCCGCCGTCTTCGTGCCGCTGGCGGAGGAAGCCGGTCTCATCGGTGCACTCGGACGTGCGGTCCTGCAGCGCGCCTGCCGCGACCTCGGGCGCTGGCGCGAGGCCGGCGTCGGGCACGGCTGGCGCTGCGCCGTGAACGTGTCTGCGGTCCAGCTGCGCGCTCAGGACTTCGGTCGGGAGGTGGAAGCGTTGGTTGGCGAGAGCGGCCTGTCGCTCCGCGATCTGGAGCTGGAGGTGACGGAGAGCGCCGTCATGGACCATGCCGGGCCAGCGCTGTCCAACCTCGCGAGCCTACGGGCTGGAGGCGCGACGGTCGTCATCGACGACTTCGGTACCGGCTTCTCCAGCCTGTCGCGCTTGCGCGACCTACCGGTCGATGCGGTCAAGATCGACCGCAGCTTCGTCGCCTCGCTCGGCACGGGCACCGATGCGCGCGAGGCCGCGATCGTCGACGCGGTCGTGGCGCTCGCGAAAGGTCTCGACCTCGGGACCATCGCCGAAGGCATCGAGACCGAAGCCCAGCGCAGCGCCGTGATGGCGCGCGGCTGCCGCGTCGGGCAGGGGTACCTGTTTGCGAAGCCTGCTCCTGCGGACGTGATCGTCAGGCGCTACCGTTCGTGACGGCCCATTGAACGTCGCCAGGCTCAGTGCCGCGACGCCTGCTCCCCTTCCCACGCCGCTGCGCCGGCGGCATCGAGCGCGGCGGCGTCCTCGTCGTCGAGGCGCAACGCGGTCGCGGCGACGTTCTCCTCGAGGTGCGCGACTTGACCTGTGCCGGGTATCGGCAGCATCACGGGGCTCTTGCGCAGCAGCCAGGCGAGCGCGACCTGCGCCTGGCTGGCGGCCAGTTTGGATGCCACCTGATCGAGCAAGCCACCGGGATGGGCTAGGCTGCCAGCCGCCAACGGGACCCACGGGATGAAGCCGATGCCGTGGGCTTCGCAATGCTGCAGCACGTCCTCGGCGTCCCTTCGGGCCAGATGGTAGAGGTTCTGCACCGTTGCGATGGGCAGCACCGCTCGCGCGGCCTCGAGCTCCTCGACCGAGACCTGGCTCAAACCCACATGCCGGATGAGGCCCTCGTCGCGCATCGCCTTGATCGCCTCGAACTGCTCGTCGCGCGGGACCTTCGGATCGATGCGGTGCAACTGCCACAGGTCGATGCGCTCGACGCCCAGACGGCGCAGGCTCATCAGGACGCACTGGCGCAGGTACTCCGGTCGCCCAACCGGCTTCCACACGTCCGGGCCGTGGCGGGTGAGGCCACCCTTGGTGGCGACGACGGTGTCGCCGTAGGGGTGCAGCACCTCACGGATCAGGTCCTCGCTGACGAAGGGACCGTAGCTGTCGGCCGTGTCGACGAAGCCGACCTCGAGCTCGGGCAGGCGGGCCAAGACCCGCTTCGCCTCGGCCGGATCGCCGGGGTCGCCCCAGATGCCGGGCCCGGTGATGCGCATCGCGCCGAAGCCGAGCCGGCGCACCGGCAGGTCGCCACCGATGGCGAAAGTGTCGCTGGCGTTGATGACGCTCTGACCCATGGTCACACGCTCCTCCCCTACCATCGTGACCCATCGACGCCAGGCAGACGAGCCGCATCGCCGCCGCGACGCACGCCGCGCGGTAGGCTCTGGCGCGCGGTTCGGGCGCCGCACGCGTAGCCCCGGAGCGCTGGAGGCGAGGTGACGCCGTGCCGGACTGGAACGATCCCGACACGGTCGCGTTCTTCCGAGATCGCGATCCCGACGCGCGTCTCGTGCGGTTGCTCGAGGCCGACGACGTACCCGCCGGCACGCACGTGCTCGACCTAGGCTGCGCCGCCGGCCGCAACGCCGT
>PXAU01000394.1 GCA_003567075.1 Trueperaceae bacterium | reverse complement strand
CGACGTGCGCGAAGGGGTGGTTGCGCAGCCCCAGCTCCTCCCCCTGGTAGACGAAGGGCGTGCCGCGGTGCAGGTGGAGCGTGATGGCGAGCGCCTTGGCCGAGCGTTCACGCCATGCCGGACGATCGTCGCCGAAACGGGAGACGGGCCTTGGCTGATCGTGGTTGCACCAGTAGAGGCTGTTCCAACCGCGCTCGGCCATGATGGCCTGCCAGCGCCCCAGCGAGCGCTTGAGCACGCTGAGCGGCAGCGGCCGCCCGTCGAACTTGTCGCCGGGCGCCTGGTCGAGCGTGACGTGCTCGAACTGGAACACCATGTCGAGCTCAGAGCGTGCCGGGTCGGTGAAGTCGCGCGCCTCCTCGGGCGTCACGCCGAGCATCTCGCCGACGGTGAGGAGCACCTTGCCGGCCGATCCGAGCACCTCGCGGTGCAGCTCCTGCATGAAGGCGTGGATGCGCGGTCCCGTCTCGAAGAAGGGGGTGCCGTCACCGAGGCCGTCGTCGCCAGGCACGCCGTCGCGCAGTGGCAACGCCTTCGAGACCAGGTTGATCACGTCCATCCGGAACCCGTCGACGCCGCGCGCCAACCACCAGCGCAGCACCGCGTAGAGCGCCTCTCGAACCTCGGGACGCTCCCAGTTGAGGTCGGGTTGCGAGGTGTCGAACAGGTGCAGGTAGTACTCGCCGCTCGCCTCGTCGAGCGTCCAGGTGGGGCCGCCGAAGTAGCTGCGCCAGTTGGTCGGTTCGGCGCCCGGCTCGCCCGCGCGCATGCCAGGTCGCGCTGGGCGCCACCAGTACCAGTCGCGTTGCGCGCTTCCGGGACCGCTCCGCGCCGCCACGAACCACGGGTGCGCGTCGGAGGTGTGGTTGAGCACCACGTCCAGGATCAGCTTCATGCCGCGCGCGTGGAGTTCGCCGATGAGCGCGTCGAGGTCATCCAGCGTGCCGAAGAGCGGGTCGACCCCCTGGTAGTCCGCGACGTCGTAGCCGCCGTCGCGCATGGGCGAGGGGTAGACCGGCGAGAGCCACACCGCCTCGACGCCGAGCGCTGCAATGTGGTCGAGTTCGCGCAGGATCCCGCGCAGGTCGCCGACCCCGTCGCCGCTGGCGTCACGGAAGCTGCGCGGGTAGATCTGGTAGATGGTGGCGGAGGTCCACCAGGGCGCCGCGTCGGTCGCATCGGGCTCGGCTGGGGTCACGTCGTCGCGCTCTCGCAGGCCCACGTCAGCGACCCGCTGCCGACTTCAGCGCCGTCATCGTGAAGAGCGGCCGGAGCGCCACGCCGATGGCGGCCAGCGCGTCACCGCCGCCGGCCTGCCGGTCGATCACGCAGAGCGCGTGGTCGACCTCGGCGCCGAGCAGGCGCAGGTCCTCGGTCGAGGCCACGACCTGTCCGCCCGAGGTGATGACGTCCTCCACCACCAGCACCCGGCGCCCGTCGACGTCGCTGCCCTCGGCCACCTTGCGCGTCCCGTACGGCTTGGCGGCCTTGCGCACGAAGGCGCAAGGGAGGCCGGTGACCTGCCCGAGCGCGACCGCCAGCGGGACGCCGCCGAGCTCCAGCCCGGCGAGCACCTCGGTGCCCTCGGGCACGAGCTCGGCCAGCGCCTCGGCGAGCGCGCGCAGGAGGGTCGGGTCGGCTTCGAAGCGGTACTTGTCGAAGTACTCGTCGGACACTTGGCCCGAGCGAAGGACGAAGTGCCCCGTCAAGTGGCTGCGGTCGAAGAGGGCGGCTGCGAGCGAGCGGCGGTCCATGCCCGGCATGCTACCCGCGGCGACGTACCTGTGCTACGATGCGCCGGTTGACGAGCGCACCGCGCTCCCCCGGCACCCCACTCTTGGGCGGACGCCCCGTCGACGGCGCGACCGCCCGCATGTAGGAGACCTGAGCAATGGCCCGTACCCCATCTGCCATGAAGTTCCACCGCCAATCGCTGAAGCGCCGGCAGGTGAACCGCTCGCGCAAGAGCACCATCCGCACGTTCACCAAGAAGGCCTTGGCCGCGGCCGAGGCCGGCGATCACGACGCGGCCGCCAAGTACCAGCGCGTGGTGCAGGGTCTGGTCGACCGTGCCGCCAAGGGCTCGACGCTGCACAAGAACACGGCTGCGCGCCGCAAGGCGCGCCTGGCCAAGCGCCTCTACGCCGTCAAGCAAAGCGGCGACGCCGCCGCCTGATCGACGTTTCCACCAGCGATGCCAGCACGACCCGGGGCGAGGATGCGCCCCGGGTCGTGCTCGTGTCGCCCAAGTACGCCGGCAACGTGGGGGCGGTGGCACGGTCCATGGCCAACTTCGGGCTGCGCGATCTGTGGTTGGTGGCGCCGCGCTGCGTGATCGGGCGCGAGGCGGCGATGCTGGCGGTCCACGGCGAGAGCGTGCTCGCGACGGCGCGCACGGTGTCGTTGTTGGACGAGGCGTTGGCCGACCGCACCTTCGTCATCGGCACCACGGCGCGGTCGCGGTCCGCGACGGAGCACGCCTCGCTGGCACCCGAGCCGGCGCTGGCGCGCCTCCGCGGACAGGCGGGCGCACTCGTGTTCGGGCCCGAGGACAGTGGCCTCGACAACGCGGCGCTCGACCGCTGCGACGTGACCGTCACCATCCCGACCGCTCCGTACGCCTCGCTCAACCTGGCGCAGGCGGTGGCGCTGCTCGCCTACCTCTGGTTCGTGGGCGGTGCCGGGCACCCACCCGAGCCGGAGCACGTGCCGGCGAGCACGCTGCCCGAGCTCGGTCCGGCGGCGGGGCAGGGAACGGCTCTACCGCAGGGCCCTGCGGCGGCGCCGCGGCGCGAGCAGCTCGAGGCGATGCTGACGCAGTTCCAGGCGCTGGCGCTGCGCTGCGGATACACCGACGAGTTGCGGGCGACCAGCATGATGCGCCACATGCGCCGGGTGCTGACGCGCGCGGCAGCGACCGAGGAGGACGTGGCGCGGCTGCGGGGTCTGTGGTCGCAGTTGCACGGTGCGCTCGACCGGGCGGCCGACCGGCGCGGCGACGGCTGAGGTCGTCGCCCGCCAAGGTCGTGCCGGCATGTGCTAGGATGGTCCGTTGTGCCGCGCGGCGCGCGCCGCGCTGGCCGCTCCACCATAACGTCCTGCCCGGCCGCTCACCGGCCGCGCCCCACGGAGGAACATCATGCCGCGCGTCTGTGCGATCACCGGCAAGCGCACCAGCAGCCAGACCACGAGCAAGCGCAAGGGCTCGCCGAAGAGGCGCGGCGGCGTCGGCCTCAAGCAGGTCGGGGTGCACAAGCGCACGTACAAACCCAACTTGCTCAAGCGGACGCTGTGGATCGACGGCAAGCCGCAGCGCGTGTGGATCTCGGCCAAGGCGCTGCGTGAGCTCGATCCGACGCTGCTGGTGAACCCGAACAAGTAGGCCTGGCCGCGAAGGTACGGGCGACGCTGCCGCGCGGGCACCCCTTCGGGTGTTCGCGCGATGTCGTGGAAGCTGGTAGCGCGCGACGTGTGGTCAGGATAGGATGGCGTCATGAGAACTGATTCCCAAGTACGGCCGTTCCTTCGACGCCCACCGATCCGTCCGACACCGGCGCTGGTGGCGCTTCTTCTGCTGATGAGCACCGGCGCCGCGCTCGCGCAGCCCAGCGTCGTCGTGTCCATCCATCCCCTGTTCGACATCGTCCGGCAGGTCGCCGGTGAGCACGCCGAGGTGGTGCGCGTGCTGCCGCCCGGCGCCTCGCCGCACACCTTCGACCCCACCCCGCGCGACGTGGGCCGCATCGCGCGGGCCGACCTGGTGGTGTTCAACGGCGCGCTCGACCTGTGGCTGCGCGATCTGGTCGAGGCCTCCGGCAGCCGCGCGCCGTTGGTCGAGGTGATTGCCGACGAGCGGGTGCAGGCGGTGCTGCAGGAGGCCTTCCCAGACCTCGTCCCGGTCGACGCCGGCGGCGCCGTGCTCGGCTTCAACCCGCACGTGTGGCTGGATCCGTTCGTGATGCGTGAAGCGGCAACGCTCGTAGCGGAGGCGCTCGCCGAGGTCGATCCGGAGAACGCCGACGCCTACGCCGCCTCGGCAGAGCGCGTGCGCGACGACCTGGCAGCCCTCCACGACGAGCTCGTGCGCGTGCTCGAGCCGGTCGAGGGCGCCGCCTTCGTGCCCTTCCACGACGCCTGGCCCTACTTCGCCTCACGCTACGGCTTGGATCTCATCGTCGAGATCGAGCCGTTCCCGGGCCGCGAGCCGAGCCCGGCCTACCTGCGCTACGCGCTCGACAAGATCGCCGACAGCGGCGCTCGCGCCGTGTTCAGCGAGGTGCAGCTCAACCGCCGCCCGGCCGAGGTGGTGGCCGACGAGGCGGGCGTGGCGCTGTTCGAACTCGACCCGCTGGGGGGCTTCCCGGGTCGCGACGCGTACCATGAGGTGTTGCGCCACAACGCCGGGGTGCTGCTCGAGGGGCTGCGGTGACCGTGGCCGGCCCGGCGGAGCCTGCAGGGCGCACCCGGCCGGTGCCGGCGATCCACGTCCACCACGTGAGCGTCCGTTTCGGCGATGCGCAGGTCCTGGCGGACGTCAACTTCGACCTCGCAGTTGGCAACTTCCTCGCTATCGTCGGTCCCAACGGCGCTGGCAAGTCCACGCTGGTGAAGGTGGCGCTCGGCCTGCTCCGCCCCGATCAGGGCCACGCCGCCGTGTTCGGACGCGACGCCGGCGACGTGCCCGAGCAGATCGGCTACGTGCCGCAGCTCAAGACCTTCGATCGCAGCTTCCCCGCCACCGCGGTCGAGTTGGTGGTGACCGGCTTGCGGCGGCGTTGGCCGGCTCGCGTGCGTCGTGACGAGCGCGAACGAGCCGTCGCCGCGCTGGCGGAGGTGGGGGCGGCGGGGTTGGCCGACCGCGGCTTGGCGCGGCTCTCGGGCGGTGAGCTGCAGCGCGTGTACCTGGCTCGGGCGTTGGCTCGCCGGCCGGCACTGGTGCTGCTCGACGAGCCCGCCACCGGCGTCGACTACCTGGCCGAGCACGACCTCTACGACCTGCTCGAGCGCTACCAGCGCGACAGCGGCGCGACGGTGGCGATGGTGACGCACGACCTGGCTGCCGCGCGTTACCACGCCAGCCGCGTGCTGGTGCTGAACGGACGTGTGTTCGGCTTCGGCCTGCCCGACGACGTGATGTGCGATGCCTGCCTGCAGGAGGCCTACGGTCACGTCGGTCACAGCCACGTGCCGCACACCCACACGCCGCGGGCGCGGGGTTGATGGTGACGGAGCTCGCCCAAGCCTTCGCCTTCCCGTTCATGCAGCGGGCGGCGCTGGCGGGCCTGTTGATCGCGCTCATGTGCGCGCTTCTCGGCGTCTTCGTGGTCCAGCGCCGGCTCTCGTTCCTGGGCGACGGCCTGGCGCACGCGGCCTTCGGTGGGATGGGTATCGGCGCCTTCGTGATCGTCAGTAGCGGACTGCTGACCCACGGTGCCGCGATGCTGCGCAACCCGCTCTGGATCGCGGTACCGTTCGCGCTCGTCACCGGGCTCGGCATCGCCTGGGTGCGCGATCGCACCGAACTCTCCAGCGACACCGCCATCGGCGTGTTCTTCGCGGTCTCGGTCGCCCTCGGGGTGCTGTTCTTCTCGCGCATCCATCCCGACGTCAACATCGGCGTCAACGTCATGGACCTGCTCTTCGGCAGCATCCTGGCGGTACGGCCAAGCGACCTCGCCATCATCGCCGTGGTGGCGGCCGTGTCGGTCGCGCTGCTCGTGGCGTTGTGGGGGCGTCTCGCCTACGCCACCTTCGACGACGAGCTGGCCCGCACCGACGGCGTGCGTTCGCGCGCGCTGGAGTACCTGCTCTTCGGCCTCGCCGCCGTGGTGATCGCGGTGAGCGCCACGGTGGTGGGCATCATCCTGATGGCCGCCTACCTAGTGATCCCCGCCGCCGCCGCGCGTATCTGGGCCCGCTCCATGATCGGCATGACCGGCATCGCGCTCGCGATCGGCACCATCACGACACTGGCCGGCCTGGCCGGGTCCTACCTGTTCGACCTGCCCACCGGCAGCGCCATCATCCTGACGCAGGCGCTGGTCTTCGTGGTGGCGGCCCTCACGCCGCGCCGCTAGCACGGCCCTCACGCCGCGCCGCTAGCACGGCCTTGCCGGGCCGGCCGCCCCCGTGCACGCACGCGGCCACGCCCCCGTGCACGCCTGGCCACGCCGAGGCCCGATCGAGCTAGAAGCCGTGCGCCTCGGCCACGGCGCGCATGCGCTCGGTCACCTCGTCGGGCATGCTGATCTTGTCCGGCCACGGCCGGGTGAAGCCCTCGTCGGGCAGCTTCGGGGTGGCGTCCATCACCCACACCGATCCCGCCGGCGTGGCTTCCGTGACGATCTCGACGTCGCGCTCGGGGTCGATGTTGTTGAGCAGCGTCCACATCACGTCCTCGAAGTCGCGTGGGTCGGTCTCGTGGTCCAGCACAGCGATCAGCCGCACCCCCTTGGCCGCGGGCTGGTGCGCTGCCCACTCGCCGATGTGGCGTCCCTGGTCGGCGCGCTGCTTGCGGGTCGTGAGGAACCAGAAGCCACCGGCTAGCTGGTGCTGGTCCAGCACCTCGGCGTGCGGCGGCAGGTCCGCCGCGGCGGTGTCGCGATTGGGCGTCCACGCCGCAGGAGCAGCGGTGACGGCCCTGGCCGCGGCATCCTTGGCGCCGGCGCCCATGCGCCTGGCTCCAACGCCCTTGCTCGCGGCGACGCCCTCGCTCACGGCCGCGGCGCGCGTGTGGGGCGACGCCACACCGTCCACCCGGCCGCCCTCCTCACGGTGCTTGACGGTGCCGTCGATAACCAGCTTGCTGCCGTAACTCCAGGAGCGGCTGGCATGGTCGAGCACGTCGATCGGGCCCTTGGCGAACTGCTCGTCGCGGCCCGGCACCGCGTTCGCGAGGATCGAGCGCCAGAACCCCAGATGGTCCTGCGGCGGCACGTCGGTGTCGGACACCAGCACCACCTTGGCGAACATCATCTGGCCCAGGCCGAGCAGGCCGTTGGCGACCTTGTAGGCCTGGCCCGGGTAGCCCTTGCTGATGCGGACGTTGACCAGGTTGTGCGCGATGCCGGCGGGCGGCATGTGGTAGTCGACGACCTCGGGCAGGATCAGCTGTGCCGGCACCAGGAAGATGCGCTCGCTGGCCTCGATCAGGTAGGCGTCCTCCATCGGCGGCCGCCCCACGATCGTGGCCGGGTACACCGCACCCCGGCGCATGGTGACGGTGGTGACGTGGAAGCGCGGGTAGCGGTCCTCGAGGGTGTAGAAGCCGGTGTGGTCGCCGAAGGGGCCCTCCGTCACCCACGGCTCCTCGGGGTCGACGTACCCTTCCAGCACGATCTCGGCCTGCGCCGGCACGGCCAGGTCCACCGTCAGGCCCTGGATCAGTTCGACGCGCTGCCCGCGCAGGAAGCCGGTGAGCGAGAACTCGTTGATGCCCGGCACGGGTGGGATGGGGGCGGTGGCCGCGTACGTGAGCGCCGGATCACCGCCCAAGGCCACCGCCACCTCGAGCTTCCGGCCCCGTGCGGCGGCCTTCTCCAGGTGCTTGGCGCCGGTCTTGTGGCGTTGCCAATGCATGGCCGTCGAGCGCGCGTCCAGGAGTTGCATGCGATACATGCCGACGTTGACCTCGCCCGTCTCGGGATCCTTGGTGATCACGAGCGGCAGCGTCACGAAGCGGCCGCCGTCCTGCGGCCAGCACTTCAGGATCGGCAAGCGGCCCAGATCCACCTCGTCGCCGCGCCACACCACCTCGTGCACCGGTGCACGCTTGACGAACTTCGGCGGCAGCGATCCGAGTTCACGCAGCTTCGGCAGGTTCGACGCCAGGCCCAGCAGACCGCCACCGAGCTTCACGTCGAGCAGGTCGCGCAAGCGCGCCGGGATGGCCTCGAGGTCGTCGACGCCCAAGGCCCATGCCATGCGCTCTCGGGTGCCGTAGAGGTTGATCGCGAGCGGCAGCGACGAGCCCTCGACGTTCTCGAACAGCAGTGCGGGACCCCCGCGCTTCACCGCCCGGTCCGCCAAGGCGGTGATCTCGAGTTCGGGCGACACCGGATCGGTGATTCGCACCAACTGGCTGCGCGCCTCCAGCAGCGACAAGAAGCCCTGGAGGTCACGCACGTGCATGGACGCCCATTCCCTCCTCGCGGACGGGCGTCGGCACCGCCGCGAGCACCTGGGCGAGCTGCGCCCTGAGCTCGGCGAGGCCCGAGCCCGTGCGGGCCGAAACGGCGACCGCAGCTCCGTAGCGGGTCGACAGGTCGCGCGTCACCACGTCGTCGGCGACGTCGGCCTTGTTGAGCACCACCAAGCGCGGCACCCGCAGCTCGAGCTCGTCCAGGATGCGGTCGACCGCCTCAACACGGTCGGGTGCCCCCGGCGCGGCCGCGTCGACCACGTGCAGTAGCAGGTCGGCGTCGTGCAGCTCCTCGAGGGTGGCGCGGAAGGCGTTGACCAGCTCGCTCGGGAGGTCACGGATGAAGCCCACCGTGTCGGTGAACAGCGCCGGCGCGCCCCACTCGCCGCGTTCGGGCAGCCAACCCTCACGCGTCGTCGGTCGGAGCGTCGCGAACAGCGCGTCCTTCGACAGCACGCTGGACTTCGCCAGCGCGTTGAACAGCGTCGACTTGCCGGCGTTGGTGTACCCCACCAGCGCGATCACCGGCGTTGGTCCCTGGGTGCGGCCCTTGCGGCCCTCGCTGCGGCGCCGGCTGATCGCGTCGACGTCGCGTTCGAGCGCCAGCAGCCGTTCGCGGATGCGGCGCCGGTCGACCTCGAGCTTCGTCTCGCCCGGTCCGCGCGTGCCGATGCCACCGCCCAGGCGCGACATGGCCGTGCCGCGGCCGGTGAGGCGCGGCAGTTGGTACTGCAGCTGGGCCAGCTCGACTTGCACCTTCGCCTCGCGCCCGCGCGCGTTCTGCGCGAAGATGTCGAGGATCGCCTGGGTGCGATCGAGCACCTTCAGTTTCGTGGCCTTCTCGATCTCGCGCGCCTGGGCGGGCGAGAGCTCGCGATCGAACACGAGCAGGTCGGCGTTCTCGTGGTACGCCACCGACACGACCTCGCGCAGCTTGCCGCGGCCCACGAGCGTGCGCGCGTCGGGCGCGTCACGCGCTTGCAGCGTCTGGAACGCCACCACGCCGCCTGCGCTGCGCAGCAGTTCGGCCAGTTCTTCAAGCCGTGCCTGTGCCTCCAGCGTGCCCTCGCCCGTGTCGATACCGACCAGCACGGCCCGCTCCTCGCTGCCGCGTCGCACGTCGCGGGCGCGATAGGCCCGGGCGAGCTCCTCCTCCAGTGCGCGCACGCGCTCCAGCACGTCCGCCCCTTCGACCGTCGCGAGGTCGGTCGGCGCGTCGATCAGCCAGTCCTCCTCGTCGGCGGTCGGCGGCGCCACCGTGGCCAGGTGCACCGCGCCCAGCTCGGGCGGACCGTTCCCGCCGGGACGGGCGTCGATTGCCAGCATCACGTCGAGGCGGTTGAGGAAGAGGCTGGTGAGGTCCGCGCGCGACAGGCCGCCGGGTTTCACGTGCACGTGCACGAGCCGCACGCCGGCCAAGCGCGCCTCGGCCTCGCCGCTCGAGGGCGGCAAGGGGCAGTGTTCGGCATCGCCTGCCGCCACCGTGACCACCCGACCGCGCCGGTCCAGCAGCACCGTGACCGGTCGCCCGAGTTCCAGCGCGAGCTCCGCCATCGAGCGCGCCAGCTCGCGCGAGACGGCCTGATGCGGTGCGACGCGTCGGCGGTAGAGGTTGGAGAGACGCTTGACCTGTGCGGGCTTCAGACCGGCGAGCTGACCGTGGACCTTCTCGATGGGGTGCTCCTTTCCGGCTTGCCGTGGCCCTGTCAAGGGGCCGCAGAAGCCGTCACCGACGCTAGGCTAGCACGCGCTCCGGCGTGGTACCGTCGCCTCGTGCCGGTCGACGGTGGACCTCGATCCAGCCTGCGCCCGTGGCGTGGTGGTCCTCGCCGCAGACGCGCCGAGGCGCGGCGCCCGATGCCGGGGATTGCGCGTTCGTGCGCCGCGGCGCTGCGTGCGGTGTGGCTCGCGAGCCTGGTGGCGTTGTTGGCGCTCGGGCCGTCCACGCGTGCGGCCCCGCCGGCCGAGGTGGGCGAGCCTTCACGGCCCTTGGCGGCCCGCTCGCAGGGACCGTTCCGCTTCGTCTCCGCAGGCGACCTGGCCCTTGCCCTCGGCGCGCCGCTCGTCAGCACGGCCGAAGGCTTGACGCTGCGGGTCGAGACGGGCGTACTGACCGTGTTCGCCGGCGCGCCCGACGCGCTGTGGCAGGCGCGAGGTGCGCGCCAGGCGACCGAGGTGGCAGCCTTCGCGCCGCCCCTGCGTGCGGGCGATGCCTGGTACCTCCCCGAGGACCTGCTCGGCGTGCTGGGGGTGCGTCTGGTCGGTGACGAGGCGGTGTTGCCGGACGGCCGGAGCCGGCCCTTGTCGTTCCCTGCGGCGCCGGCGCCGCAGGCGGCCGCGGCGGCGGAGGTGCTCGAGTTGGCGCCGGCCGTGCCGGCACTGCGCCTGTACGCGGCCTCGCCCGTCGGCGCGCACGCGGTGAGCTTGCTGGCGGTGGACCTGGGCATGTTGGCGCTGGCCTTCCCGGAACAACAGGTCGCTCTGGATGCGCAGCTGCGCGAGTTCACCGGTGTCAAGGCGTTGTTCCTGGTGGTCAGCAGCCTGGGTCCATCGGCCTGGGATCCGGCCCTCTACGTGCGGCAGGACGGCCGCGAGCACCTGCTCCGCGCGCCGCTCGACGTGCAGGTGCTCGATGGCGACCCCGCCGCCGTCCGACCCGGTGCGCCGGTGGCGGCGGTGGCCTTCCTGCCCAACGACGTCGACTTGCGGCGCCCGCTCACCCTGCGCTGGGCCGGCGCCAGCGGGACGCTCACCCTGCGACGTTGACGCTGGACCGCGCAGCCTGCACCGTTGACGTTGCACCGCCGGCCGGGGGCCGGGTGCGCTCGCAGCGGAGCGGCGCGGGTGTACCGTAGCGCACGACACCGCAGCCGCGGCCCTGCCGCGCAATGCCGCGGCCCTGCCGCGCAACGGCGCGGCCCTGCCGCGCGACCGGAGGCGAAGCATGGCGGTCGTGATCCTGAGCAGTGCGCGCACCCCGATCGGAGCGTTCCTGGGTGGACTGTCACAGGTCAAGGCGACCCAACTCGGCGCCGTGGCGCTGGCCGGCGCGCTGGCCCGCGCCCAGTTGACGCGGACCGACATCGACCTGGTCCTGCTCGGCCAGGTGCTCACCGCCGGCGTGGGTCAGGCGCCCGCGCGCCAGGCGGCGCGCGCCGCGGGCCTGCTCGACACGGTGCCCGCCGTGACGATCAACAAGATGTGCGGGAGTGGCCTGGAAGCCCTGATCCAGGGCGCCAGGGCGGTGCTCGCGGGGGACGCGCGGCACGTCGTGGTGGGTGGGATGGAGTCGATGAGCAACGCGCCCTTCGTGCTGCCCGGCGCCCGCCGCGGCCTGCGTCTGGGGCACGTGCAGGCGCTCGACGCCGTCCTCTTCGACGGTCTGGTGGACGCCTACGACGGGCGCCACATGGGGGCCTGCGCCGAGGACAGCGCGACCGAGCTCGGTGTGGGCCGCGACGACCAGGACGCCTACGCGGTGCGCTCGTACGAGCGCGCGCTGCGGGCGAGCGAGGACGGCAGCTTCGCGGCCGAGATCGTCAACAAGGGCTTGCCTATCGCGGTCGACGAGGGTCCCGCGCTCGTCGACTTCGCCAAGCTGCCGCGCCTGCGGCCCGCGTTCCTGGCCGAGGGCACCATCACGGCCGCCAACGCCAGCACCATCAACGACGGGGCCGCCGCGCTCGTGCTGGCCGACGAGGCCGCCGCCCGCGAACGGGGTGAACCGATCGAGGCGCGACTCGTGGGCTGGAGCGTCCACGCGCAGGCGCCGGCCGACTTCGCGGTCGCCCCGGTCGGCGCCATGCGCTCGCTCTTCGAGCGCGTCGGTTGGCGCCCTGACGAGGTCGATGCCTTCGAGGTCAACGAGGCCTTCGCGGTGGTGGCGATGGCGGCGATGGCGGCCTTCGACCTCCCTGCCGAACGCGTCAACGTCTTCGGCGGCGCGGTGGCGCTCGGCCACCCGATCGGCGCCTCGGGCGCGCGGATCGTGGTGACCCTCCTGAACGTGCTGCGCCGCACCGGCGGGCGCCGTGGGGTGGCCAGCATCTGCATCGGTGGGGGCGAGGCGTTGGCGCTGGCGTTGGAGCTCGTGTGAGGGCTGCCTCGGCGCCAGGCGCGGCTTGGCTCCGGGCGCTGCCTCGGCCTGGGCGCCACCGAGCCTCGGGCGCGGCGCGCGTCGCTCAGGCCTTGCGGTCGCCGACGCCACCCTCGGGCATGCGCCCGCGCTGGACGGCCTCGGCGATGACGCTGGGGAGGCCCCAGGCGACGATGTCGAAGGCGACCGCCGCCACGTCGTACTCGACCTTGTCCATGCGTACCTCGACCCCGTCTTCGCCGATGCGGACCAAGGCGTAGTCGGCACCTGGCTCGCCGTTGAGCGACAGGCCGACCGAGCCGGGGTTGATCACCCAGCCGGCGCTCGCGACCTTGCGGAAGTACGGCACGTGCGAGCCGCCGCAACTGAGGATGCTGCAGCGGTGGCGCTTGAGCAGGGCGGTGAGCGTGATGGGGTCCTGCTGCAGGTTGAGGCGGTCGGCCGGATCTTCGGCGCTCCCGTGGAACCAGCGTAGGCGCCCGGCAGGCGTGTCGAGCCGGCGCTGCACGGGGAGCTCACGCAGCCACTCGACGTGGCGCGGTTCGATCACGGTCCGTGTCCACTCGATGGTCTGGTCGGCCACGCCGGCCCGCGTGGCGCGCGTGGCGAAGCCGTAGGCGATGCGCTCGTCGGCCTCGCCGAGCGTGCACAGCACCTTGGCGCTGCGCAGCAGGTCGATCGTCTCGTTCGGCGCTGGCCCGTAACCGACCAGGTCCCCGAGACACACGACGGTGGTGGCACCGGCTCGCTGCAGGTCAGCGAGCGCGGCTTCCAGCGCCAGCACGTTGGCGTGAACGTCGGAGATGATCCCGATCTGCATCGCGTCAGTCTAGCAGCAGCGCGGCATCGTTCAGCCAGGCAACCACCGCCGCCACCGTTGCCGGGGCGCACTCTTCGTGCGCCACGTGTCCGCAGGCGTCGATGCCGTGGTACCTCGCGGCCGGTAGCTCGCGCGCGAGGCGCTGGCTCTGTTCCGCGGGCACGATGGCGTCGTCGCTACCGCTGAGAACCAGCGCAGGCTGGGCCAGCTGGGGCAGGAACGCCTCCAGGTCGGCTTCGCGGCTGGCCTTCACCAGCTCCCACAGAGCCCGGTCCCAGCCTTCCGCTCGCAGGGCGCGCCGATAGGCGGCCTCGTCGAGCGGGTCGAGCGCGTCGGGATCGAAGTAGGCCGCGCGCAGGAAGTCGTCGCCCGGCTGGCCGCCGAGTTGCCGCATGAGCAGTGGGCCAATCCGGTTCAGCTGCGGCGTCGCGAGCAGGGGTCGGGTCCAGGCCGGAGCGCCGCCGCCCTCGTAGACCGCCGGGCTGATCAGCACCAGGGCGGCCACGCGTTCGGGTGCCGCCAGCGCGACCTGCAGGGCCAACGAACCGCCCGCCGAGTGGCCCACCAGCAGCGCCCGTTCGAGCCCATAGGCGTCCATCAGCCCCAGCGTGTACGCCACCTGGGCCTCGGGCCCGTAGGGGTTCGGGCCGCGGCCCCAGGAACGCGCGGCGGGGCGCTCGGTGAGCCCGAAGGCGGGGCGGTCGAAGGCCAACGCCAGCGGGAGTGGCCCACCGTTGCCGGCGAGCGCCTCGCCCAGGTGCCGCCAGGTGCGCGTCTGACTGCCGAAACCGTGGAGCATGAGCGCGCCTACGCCGCCTTCGCCGACGATCCCGGAAGCTGCCTCCGGCGGCACGGCGGGCGGCCACGTCTCGACGTGCAGGGCAAGCCCCTCGACCTCCACGAAGAGCGACTCGGGCCCGGCCAGCGCCGCAGCGTCGCTGACACCCTGCAGGGGCGGAATGCGGACCAGGAAGGGACCGAGCACGGGAATGGCGATCAGCACGGCCAGGAGCCACAGCGACACCTTGATGCGGAACGGCACGATGACCATTGAACCACGGATGCCGCCGGCGTCTCGCCGCCGGCGCTTGGTAGGCTCGCGCCATGCCGACCTCGCGCTGGATCAGCACCTTCTCGCTCGTCGCCCGCGACCCCGAGAGCGGCGACCTTGGCGTCGCCACCGCATCGAAGTTCCTGGCCGTGGGGGCCGTCGTACCCTACGCGCTGGCCGACGTCGGCGCGGTGGCCACGCAGTCGTACGCCAACACCAGCTACGGTCCTCGGGTGGTGCGAGCGCTGCGCGCCGGCGTCCCGCTCGACCTGATCGACCAGGCATTGCAGGCCACCGACGACCAGATCGGCTTGCGCCAGTACGGCCTGGTCGACGCCGCCGGCCGGGCGGTCAGCTTCACGGGGGACGACTGCCACCCTTGGGCCGGCGGTAGGGCGGGCGACGGGTACGCAGCGCAAGGCAACCTGTTGGCAGGCCCCGAGGTGATCGAGGCGCTAGTGGAGACCTTCGAGGGCGCCCGCGGTCCGCTGCCCGAGCGCCTGGCGAGCGCGCTCGCGGCCGGCGATCAAGCCGGCGGAGACGCGCGCGGCCGTCAGTCTGCGGCGCTGCTGGTGGTGCGCGCGGAGGGTGGCTACGGCGGCATGAACGACCGCTACATCGACCTGCGGGTCGACGACGACCCCGATCCCGTCCCGCGCCTGGCCCAGCTGCTGGCGCTGCAGCGGCTGTTCTTCGGCCAACCGAGCGAGGACGACCTGCTGCCCATCGAGGGAGAGGTGGAAGCGCGCTTGCTGGCCGTGTTGCGCGCGGCCGGCTACGAGGTGGGATCGCGCTGGGACGACGCGGCCGAGGGCTCGCTGCGCACGCTGGCGGGCGTCGAGAATCTCGAGGAGCGGCTGGCTGAGCCAGGCCGCATCGATCGTGCCGTGCTCGAGCATCTCGAGCGCGTGCGGGCGCGCTGAAGGGCGCCAGGCTGGCGCTGCCCGATGGCGCGCGCAGGCACGTCCGATGGCGGCCGGTACGCCGGCCCTTGGCGGCGCTGGCCGCGCTCAGCTGCCGCGGAAGACCGGGTCGCGCTTCTCCAGGAAGCTGGCGATGCCCTCCTGGGCGTCGTCGGTGGTGAGCACCAGACCGAACAGGTCGGCCTCGATCTCCAGGCCTTGCGGCAGCGTCACGTCTGCCCCGCGGGTGAGGGCTTCCTTGGCGAGCCCCAGGGCGACGGGGCCGTTGCGCGCGCATTGGCGCGCCAACGCCGACGCCGCGGCGAGAGCGTCGTCTTCCACGCGGTTCACGAGCCCCAGGCCGAGCGCTTCGCTGGCGTCGACCATGCGGCCCGTGAGCACCAGGTCGGTGGCGCGCGCCAAGCCGATCAGGCGCTGCAGCCGCTGCGTCCCGCCGTAGCCCGGGATCAGGCCGCGGCCTACTTCGGGCAGGCCCAGCTTTGCGCTCGGCGCCGCGACCCGCAGGTCGCAGGCCAGCGCCAGCTCGAGGCCGCCGCCCAGGGCGAAGCCGTTGATGGCCGCGATCGTCGGGATCGGCAGCGCCGCCACGGCGTTCATGACGTCCTGACCGGCCAGCGCGGCGTCGCGCCCGGCGAAGGCGTCGCGCACGTTGGCGAAGGCCTTCATGTCGGCGCCCGCCGCGAAGGCGCGACCCGCCCCGGTGAGCACCAGGGCGCGCACCTCGGCGGCGCCCTCGATCAGGTCGACGGCGGTCGCGAGCTCCAGCAGGAGCTGCGCGTCCAGGGCGTTGAGCGCCTCATCGCGCTCGATCGTGAGCAGCGCCAGCTGGTCGTCGAGGGTCAGTGACAGGTGCTCGAAGGCCACGGCATCGTCGTTCGCAGCTGCGTCGGTCATCGTCCATCCTCCGTCGAAAGGCGGGCGGCGCGCCGGTCGCGCGGGTGCACGAGCTCGGAGGCCTTGCTCCGGCGGCTCAGGCGTAGCGATGGAAACCCTCGCCGCTCTTGCGGCCGAGCTTGCCCGCGCGCACCATGCGCCGCAGCAGGGGGGCGGGGCGGTAGCGGGGATCGCCGGTCTCCCGGTGCAGCGCCTCGATGGCCGCGAGGGTCACGTCCAGACCGATCAGATCGGCGAGCGCCAGCGGACCGATCGGCAGGTTCGCACCGAGCGTCATGGCGGCGTCCATGTCGCGCGCCCCGACCACGCCCTCGTCGAGCGCCTGCACCGCGTCGTTCACGTACGGGATGAGAAGGCGGTTGACGACGAAGCCGGGCGTGTCGCGGCAGACGATCGGCGTCTTGCCGATGGCCGTGGCGAAGGCCACGGCCCGCTCGATGGTGGCTTCGCTGCTGCGCTCGCCACGCACCACCTCGACCAGCGGCAGCACCGCGACCGGGTTGAAGAAGTGCAGGCCGCAGGTGCCCGCCGGATCCGGGCCGAAGGCGGCGATCTCGGTGACCGAGAGGCTGCTGGTGTTGGTGGTGAGGAGGCTGCCCGGGCGCGCGTGCGCGCCGACGAGTCGCCACAGCGAGCGCTTGACCTCGAGATCCTCGCTGACGGCCTCGATGACGACTTCGGCAGCGGCGACGGCGGCGGGGAGGTCGGTGGTCGGTAGCAGCAGGGCCAAGCCGCGTTCGACCCCCGCCTGCTCGAGCTGCGCCTTCTGCACGAGGCGCTCCAGGCCGTTGCGCACGGCTGCCTCGCCGCGCTCCAGCGCCGTCAGCTCGGCGTCCACCAGGTGCACGTGGTGCCCGGCGAGCACGCAGGCCTGGGCGATGCCGGCGCCCATGGTGCCGGCACCCAACACGGTTACCACGGCTGCGTCGGTGGCGCCGCGCACCTCAGGCCTCCGGCCCGGCCAGCGCCACGCCAGCGTCGAGCGCGATGCGGGTCATGGTCTCGACGCCGGCGTCGAGCACGCTCTGTGGCACGAAGGCCGCGTCGCCGATGTGGTTGCTCGCGACGAGCGCACAACCAGCCTTGACGCCGCGCAGCGCCGCGATCAGGAAGAGCGCGCTGGCTTCCATCTCGATGGCCAGCACGCCCCGAGCACGCAGGTCTGGCACGTCCTCGGGGCCGGTGGCGTAGAAGGCGTCCTCCGTTTGGATGAGACCCACGTGCGGCCGGGCGCCGGCGGCCGTGCCGGCGTCGACCAGCGCCCGCACCACCGCGTGGTCGGCGACCGGCGCGTAGGAGGCGCCGCGCAGGTACTGGCGGGTGGTGCCGTCGTTGGCGACGGCGCCGGTGGCGACGATCCCCTCGCCAGGCCGCACCTGCTCGGCCACGATGCCGGCGGTGCCAACGCGCACCAGGCGCCGCGCACCCAACCGGACGAGTTCCTCGGCCACGATCGCGAGGCTGGGGCAGCCCATGCCGGTGGCCTGGACGCTGACGCGCAGACCCCGATAGTGGCCCGTGTAGCCCAGCAGTTGGCGGTGGTCGTTGTAGCGCACCACGTCATCGAGGAAGGCATCGGCGATGCGGGTGGCGCGGTTCGGGTCGCCGGGCAAGAGCACGTACTCGGCCACGGCCCCCGAGGGTGCACGCACGTGGAGTTGGCTCACGCCGGCACGATAGCAGGGCAGCGGCGTCCGGCGCCGTGACGGGGCCGGTGATAGACTCCCGTGATGCGCAGCCTGGAAGCGATCCTGGAGGGCCTGCTGACACAGGTGGACGGTGCCGCCGTGGCAGGCGTCGGTGGCATGGATGGGTTGGTGGTGGAGCAGCACCCGGCGTCGAGCCGCGCGTCCGTGGACGCTGCCGAGGGGAGCGGCGTGCCCGACGTGGCGGTGTGCGTCGCAGAGCTCACCACCACCCTCGCAGGCGCACGCCGGGCGGTCGCCGACGCGCTGGCGGGCGGGCCCATCGAAGCACTGCACGTCCGTAGCGAGGCGCGGCTGGTCTTCGTGCGCCACGTCACCGCGCAGCACTACTTGCTGCTGGTCGCGTCGCCGGCGACCGACGAGGGACGGGCCGCGGGCGCGCTCGCCGACGCGGCGGCGCAGGTGCGGGAGTTGGTGGCATGAGGAGCAGCCTCGAGCAGGTGGTGCAGGAACTGTTGGCGATCCGGGGCGTCCTGGCCGCGGCGGTGGTCGACCTGAACGGCGAGGTGCTCGCCTCCGGTGAGCGCGAGCCGCCGGGCTTCGCCGAGGCGGGCGCGCTGGTGGCCGCGGCGCTGTCGGCCTCGCGCGTGCTGGGTGGCTTCGTCGGCGGTGGCCTGGAGCAAGCGGTGATCGAGTACCGGGGGGGGCCGGTGGTGCTGGTGCCGGTCCAGAGGTCGCCGGGTTCGACCGACCCAGGTGAGGTACAGGTGGTGTTGACCGTACGCTTGTCGGCGTTGGCCGACCTGGGCCGCGTCCGCTTCCAACTGCCGCGGGTGGTTGCGCACGCCGCCGCTGCAAGCCGAGACCTCGAGTAAGCGCGCCCGCGCGCCGAAGGAGCCCAACCATGGCGAACGACCGCAGCTCCAACCCCCGCCCCGGCACGCAGCAGTTGAAGCTGGAGATCGACGCCGACACCGCCAAGGGGCGCTTCGCCAACGCGGCGGTGGTCACCCACACCGACGACGCCTTCATCCTCGATTTCGCCTTCGCCTACCCGCGCCAGCCGGTGCGGGTGCTGAGCCGCGTGATCACCAGCCCGCAGCACGCCAAGGCGCTGCTGCGGACGCTGGCCGACAACGTCTCGCGCTACGAGGCCCGCCACGGCACCATCCCCGAGCGGCCGCTGCCGACGCCGCACGATCCCGAGACCAGCAACTGAGGTTGCGGAGCGAGGGAGCAGAGCGAGCCGCTGGACGGGTCGGGGGCGCGTGAGCGTGGGGTGAGGTCCACATGTGTGCCGCACGACCTGGCTGACGGGCGGCGCACGGTGTCATGGGCACGATGCGATACGGTGCCGTCGCCGTCTACTTCGATTACCTCTGTCCCTACGCCTGGCGCGGCGCCGAGGTGGCCGAGCTCGTCGCAGACGAGCTCGGATTACGTTTCGACTGGCGCCACTTCAGCCTCTACCAGGCGAACTACCGCGGGTCGAAAGCGTGGCACGTATGGAACCAGAAGCTCGACGACGGCGACGAGACCGGCTGCAAGGGCTTGCTGCCCTTCCTGGCCTCGACGGCGGCCCGTAAGCAGGGACGCGAGGCCTTCGATCGCTTCCGCTTGGCGCTGCTGCGGGCCAGGCACCGCGACCGGGCACCGCTCACCCGCAGCCTCATGCTGGCCTGCGCCGAGCAGGCGCGGCTGCACCTGGCCTGCTTCGAGCAAGACTTCGACGATCCCGAACTGCGCACGGTGCTGGCGCACGAGCATTGTCGGGCGGCGCGCGAGGACGTGTTCGGGACGCCGACCTTCGCCTTCCCCGGTGGGCACGCGGCGTACTTCCGGTTGCGCGAGCTGCCGTCGGATCGCGCCGAGGCGGTGGCGCTCTTCCGGGGCTTTCACGAGATGCTGACGCGCTACCCCTACCTCGAGACCGTTCGCCGGCCACGCGCTCGGCTCGACTGACGCCGCCGGCGACCACGTGCCGCCGCCGCCGGCGGCCGTGCGCTGCCGCTGCCGGCGGCGCTGCACGGCCGGCAGCGCGGTTCACGGCCTCGCTTCGGCGCTTGCACGGTACACTCACCGCGTGCGAAGCGGTCTCATCGTCGGCCACGGTTCGGACGTAGGCCGGGTCCGTCCCCTCAACGAGGACTACCACCGCGTGTGGTCGTTCCCGGTCGGTCGCGCCAGCCTCGACCTCTTCGCCGTCGCCGATGGCATGGGTGGGGCGGCCGCGGGCGAGGTCGCCAGCAAGGTCGCGATGGAGGTGCTGGACGAGAGCTTCCGGCGCTACACTGACGAGATCAACGCCGGCCACACGGTGGTGCCGGTCGGGTCGCTGGTCGACAAGGCCATCCGCTTGGCAAACCGGCGCGTCTACGCGCTCGCGACCTCCAGCGAGCGGCGCCGCGGCATGGGCACCACGCTGACCTGCCTGGCCATGCTGGGTGGACGCGGGTACCTCGGGCACGTCGGCGATTCACGCGCCTTCATGGTGCGGCGCGACATCATCTACCAGCTCACCAAGGACCACTCCTGGGTGGAGGAGCAGATCGAGAAGGGCGTCCTCACGGAGGAGGAGGCGCAGGAGCACGAGTGGCGCAACCTCATCCCCCGGGCGCTCGGCACGCGGCAGCAGGTAGTGCCCGACCTGGCCGATTTCGATGTGCGGCCGGGCGACATCTACGTGCTCTCGACCGATGGGCTGCACGGCCTGGTGGAACCCGAGGAGATCCTGGCCGAGCTCCGCGCCACGCGCGACCGTCAGCACGTGGTCGAGTACCTCCTGGCGCGCGCGAACGAGCGCGGCGGGCACGACAACATCACGCTCGTGGTGGTGGAGGTCCCATGACGATGGCGCTGGCGGTGTTGGCCGTCGTGGCGGTGCTGTTGCTGTTGCGGGTGCCGCAGTGGCTGCTGCTGGTGCTGCTGCTGCTGTCGGTCACGCTCGCCGGGGCCAGCCTGTACCTTGGCGGACTGGACCGCGCCATCGGCCCCTTGATCGCCTACGGCCTGGCCCTGGGCCTGCTGGTGCCAGCCGGCGTCGTCGCCTATCGGAACAGTCGCGTGGCGCCGGCGAGGCGCCATCGAGCCAACCCGCCCATCGGCGCTAAACGGCGTCGCACGCTGACCAAGGGCGGCGAGCCGGTGGTCCTGCCCGGCGGCAGCGACCTGCTGGCCATACCGGGGTACGAGATCTTGGAGAAGATCGGGTCCGGCGGGATGGCCTCGGTGTTCAAGGCCAAGCGCGTGCAGGACGCTCAGATGGTCGCGCTCAAGGTGCCGATGGAGCAGTACGTCGCCGACGCCAAGTTCATCCGCCGCTTCCACCGCGAGGCGGAGGTGGCGCAGCGTCTCGATCACGTCAACATCGTTCGGACCTTCGAGCACGGCAGCTTGGGGCCACAGCACTACATGGCCATGGAGTACGTGCACGGCCGTTCGTTGGAAGGGTACGTCGAGGGTGGTGATCTCAGCATCGAGCTGTCCGTGGCCGTGATGCAGCGCGTGGCGATCGCCCTGCAGCACATCCACGCCGCCGGTATCATCCACCGCGACATCAAGCCGGCCAACATCATGATCCTCGAGGGCGGCGTGACCACGTCCGCGGACGGCACGCAGGTGCTGCGCGACGAGGCGGTCAAGCTGATGGACTTCGGCATCGCCGGGGGGAAGGTACTGTCACGCCTGACCATGACCGGTGCGCGGGTGGGCACGCCGGTCTACATGTCGCCCGAGCAGGCGCGCGGCCTGAAGATCGACCACCGCAGCGACATCTACTCGTTGGGTCTCGTGTTCTACGAGATGCTGACGGGTCAGACCGCCTTCAAGGGTGGCTACGAGGCCATCGTGCACCAACAGATCTTCCAGACGCCGCCGCCACCGCGGCAACTCAACCTGCGGGTGCCCAAGTCGCTCGATTCGCTGGTGATGCGGATGATCGCCAAGGATCCCGACGATCGGCCGGCGCTTGCCGACGTGGCCGAAGCGCTGAGCGGCATCGACCTGAGCGAGGGCCACGCCGACGACCTGGGTGACCGCATCGTGCTTACCGTCAACTCGCGCCAGGGTGTGGTCCGCGTGCTCGACCTCGAGGGCAACCTGCACGTGTCGCTGGGCGACCTCGGGGTCGGCGAGCCAGCCTTCTCGACCGCGCCGGTGGCGGTGGCCGCCAGCCCAGATGGGCATCTCTACATGGCGAGCTTCGAGTACCGGGTGGGCCAAGAGCGCCACCACATGATCGCCAAACGCAGTCCCGAGGGGCACGTGGTCGCCACCTTCGGCGGCTACGGCATGCAGCCCGGCGAGCTGCTCTACCCAGCCGCCCTGGCCGTCGCGCGCGACGGCAGCGTCTACGTGCTCGACAGCGAGACGCACACCATCACCCGCTTCGACCCCGACGGCGGCGTCCTCGGCCGCTTCGGCGGACGCGGCCACGGCCAGGGGAGCTTCAACGACCCCCGCCAGCTGCTCGTCGGTCCCGAAGGGCACGTGTTCGTGCTCGACTACGGCAACCGTCAGGTGCAGCGCCTGACGGCCGACGGCGCGTACGAGACGCGCTGGGCCTTCCGGCTCGGCGGTGACCGGCCCGGCATGCGTCTGCTCGACGGTTTCACCGTGGGGCGAGATGGCGCGCTGTACGTCAGCGACGCCACCAGCGGCAAGATCCGGTGCGTCACGCCAGCAGGCAAGCTCGGCACCACCTACGTCTTCGAGAAGCTGCAGGGCGAGGCCAGCGACCAACTCCTCGACATGGGCGTCGACAGCTCGGGCGTGCTGTACGTGGCGCGGCGGGGCGGCCACCTGATCCGCAAGTACGCGCCCTCCGGCGCGCTGCTCGACACGGTCGAGACCTACGCACCTGTGGTGCACATGCTGGTGGACGTACGCGAGGTGTAAGCAGCGCGCGGGGCGGAAGCGCGTGCGCCGGTGCCGGTCGCGGCTGGTGCGCGGAGCGGTCCGAGGCGCTGGCTGGATGGCTCAGGCGCCGAACAACCCGAACAGCCCGGACAGGCCGCCGATGATCAAGCCGCGGAAGAAGCGCATGATGGCGCCGGTGACACCGGTCGCCGAGAGCAGCATGAAGATCACGATGAAGCCGAGTATGCCGAACTGCGCCAGTTGCTGCACGAGTTGGCGCACCGTGCGGTCACCCCAAGCCAGCGCCGCCCGGGCGCCGTCCAAGGGGTAGACCGGGAAGAGGTTGATGACGGCGTGCAGGATCGCCACGTCGCCGGCGACCGCGAACGCGCTCGCGAGCTCGCCCGAGGCGAGGCGCAGGAAGGTGAAGGCGACCACGTACGCCACCGTCGCCACCAGCAGGTACGCCAGCGGGCCGGTGTACCAGACCAGCGCCTCGCGGCGGCCGCGGCCGCCGTAGTTGCGGCTGTTGACGGGCACCTGGCGCGTCCAGCCGAAGCCCAGGATGAACAGGAACAGCACCCCGAGCGGCTCGAGGTGCGTCTTCGGGTCGAAGGCCAGGAAGCCTTGGTACCGGGGTGTCGCGTCGCCGAGACGCGAGGCCATCCAGGCCTGCGCGATGTTGTGGAAGATGAGCGCCATCACCATCACGATCGAGGCGATGATCAGTACGGTGGGGTTGTCGAAGAAGCGCAGGATCATGGTGGTGTCTCGTCCGTGGCAGGTTCCGCTCGTGCCGCACGTGCCGCTTGGTGCTCACGCACCAAGCGTTCGGCCAGCGCCAGTTCGTCGTCGAAGCTGTCGACGTGGCCCGCGGCGCGGGCCGCTGCGAGCGCATCGAGCACGGCGCCCACCGACGGCCCGGCGGCCAGGCCCAAGCGTAGCACGTCCCTCCCGCGCACCCGAGGTCGCCCAGGTGCGTGCTCGAAAGCCGCTACGGTGCTGGCGAAGGCCGGCTCCAGCGCCGCGAGCGCGCGGCGTGAGCCCGGCTCCAGCGCCTGCAAGCGATCGTCACCAAGGGTCACCTGGCGTTTCACCAGCGCGCGTACGCGCTCGCGCTGGAGCCCCAGGCGCTTGGGCCAGTGGAAGCGTTCGAAGGCGCGCTCGGCCGCGGCGTCCGGCGTCGACGCCAGCAGCACCATCAGGGCCGCGTCGGCCCCGGGCGCGGCGTCGGGATCGCCGCGTCGAGGCGCCTCCTGACCGGCGGCGTCGAGCCGCGCAAGTGCTGCCACGTCGAGCGCGAGCCCGTACAGGGGCCCCAGCGCGCCGATCGCGTCGAGGTGCTTCAGCGCCGGGGTGACGCGCGGCTCGGCCAACGTCAGCTCCAGCTCGCCGCGCAACCGCTGGCCCGATACGTTGGCGATCACCTCGGGCCGGAGCGCCGCGCGGGCCTTGGCCAGTGCGTCGTCGTCGAAGCGCAACCCCAAGCGTCCGGCGAGGCGGGCGCCGCGCACCAAGCGGGTGGGGTCCTCCACGAACGAGAGCGGGTGCAGCACCCGCAGGCGGCGCGCCTCGAGGTCCGCGAGTCCGCCGAAGGGATCGATCAGGTCGGCCGGCGCCGGATGCACGCGAACGGCCAACGCGTTCACGCTGAAGTCGCGTCGCGCCAGGTCGTCGACCAGCCGCCCGGCCCGCACCTGGGGCAGCGCACCGGGAATGGGGTAGGCCTCGGCCCGGGCGGAGGCCAGGTCGACCACCAGTCCTCCGTCGAGTCGCAAGCTGGCGGTGCCGAAGTCGCCGTGCACTGCCAAGCGGCCGCCCAACGCGCGCTGCAGGGCGCGCCCCAGCGTCGCCACCCCGGGCGCCGCAGCGCCTGCCAGGCCACCGGCGCCGGCCACGAGGGCGTCCGCCTCCACCACCAGGTCGAGGTCCTGGTAGCCCGTCCCCAGGAGCCCGTCGCGCACGGTGCCGCCGACGAGGTACAAGCGTGCTCCCTCGGTGAGCGAGGCGGCTAGGTCCAGGACCCGCCGCGCGCCCCCGGGAAGCGAGGCCAGCACCCGCTCGGCGGGCGCCCGTAGGTCGCTGCCCGGGTGCCGGGCGCGGATCAGGTCGCTCCGTGTCACGATGCCCACCAGCTCGCCGCGCTCGACGATCGGGAGGCGCCCCAGGTCGTGCCGCAGCACGAGCTGCTCCATCTCCTTCAGGGTCGTGTGCGGGCTCGCGGTGATCGGCGGGCGGGTCATGAAGCTCTCGACCTGCGCATCGGCGATGCCGTGGCGCAGCGCGTGATCGAGGTCGCGGCGCGAGATGACGCCGACCAAGCGGCCCTCCTCGTCCACGACCGGCATGCCGTTGTGGGCATGGCGCGCGAGCTCCTGCCGGGCCTGTGCCAAGGTGGCGTCGGCCGTCACCGTTTGCACGGGGCTGCTCATCACGTCACGCGCCCGCAGCGGCGCGTCGACGAAGGCGGGCAGGTCGGCCAGTACCCTGTCGAGCGCATCTTCGGGCGCGAGGTCGCTGCGCGCGAAGGCGGCGCGGCGATGGCCGCCACCGGACAGGGTTCGCTGGAGCGCGCCGGCGACGTCGACGCGTGAACCCGAGCGGGCGAACACCAGGGTGCGGTCGTCCATGCGGGCCGCCACGATGACCGCGTCGGCGCGGGTGTCATCGAGCAGGGCGTTGGCGAGCCCGGATGCGGATGGCACGTAGTCGCTCTGGCTGAAGGAGGCCGTCACCACGCTGCGGCCCGCCACCTCGACGGTGCGCGCCTCGCGCAGCAGCCGCTCGCGCAGACCGCTCAACTCCGGCGGTAGCGGGGCGCTGCGGAAGCGCCGAAGCACCTCGAGGTTGGCGCCCTGGAGCAGCAGCCAGGCTGCGGCCTGGTGGTCGGCGGGCGTGGTGTGGTCGAAGGTCAGGTCGCCGGTGTCTTCGTGCAGGCCTAGCAGCGCCAGGCTCGCGAGCGCTGCCGACAGGCTCACGCCGGCCGCCTCGAGTTGCCGTACCAACAGCGTCACGGTGGCCCCGACGGTGTCGCGCAGGCCTCGGCTGCCCGGCACCGGGTCGCTCGGTTCGGGATGGTGGTCGAAGACGGTGACGGGCACCTGCTCCAGCAGCGGTCGGAAGCGCCCCAGCCGGCCGCGCTCGGCGGTGTCGACGACGATGAGCTCGTGCACCTCCTCGAGGTCGACCTCCTCGGCCGCCACCAGCGGCACCTGGTCGCGGTAGAGCTTCAGCAGCTCGCCGACGCTGCCCCGCTGCGAACCGGCCAGCGCCACCACGCTGCCTGGCATGAGTACCGTCACGAGCGCCGCCGACGCGACCGCGTCGAAGTCGGGCTGCTCGTGGGTGATGACCAGGCGCACGGCGGCATCGTCCCCTAGCGGTACGTGACGGCCAGCGGGGCGGGGCCGGTGCCGAGCAGCGCCAGCGTCAGCTCGGCCTGATCGGGCCCTGCCGCGATGGGTGCCCGCACCCAGGTGACGCCCTCCGCATCGACGTGCCGCCACCAGGTGCCCTCGAGCGCCAGGGGTGGCGTGTCGCCTGGAGGCAACGCCAGCGCCACGGTGATGGTGGCGTCCACGACGAGCGTGGCGGGGCCTGCGCCGGGGAGCAGCTCGAGCCTCCCGTGCGCGCCCGGGTCGACCTGCACGAGCGCTGGGCCCGTCCCGAGGACGAGTCGGACGTCGACCGCGCTGTCGCGAGGGAGCACGAGGCTGGAACGGCCGCCGCCCAGACGCACCTCGCTGCGGCCGCTACGCGGCAGGCTGCCGCGCACGCCGTCAAGCGGAGCGCCAACCCGCAAGGAGCGGAGTTCCACCTCGGCCAGCTCCAGCCGCACCTGCGCGGCCCCCGCCTCGACCTCGACCTGCCAGGCTTCGCGGTCGCGCAGGGCGACCGCCCACGGGCCAGGTTCACCGGTAGCCACCAGGCGAAGCTCGTCGTCCTGCTGGAAGCGTCCCTCGAGCCGGGCCCCGCCGCTCGCCACCGTCACGGGCGGAGCGTCATCGGCGGCACCCGCAAGCGTGAGCGCGGCGCCCTCGGTAGCGACAACGAGGTGCGCGGGGGCAGCGATCCCCGGCACCGTGAACGCGGCCTCGGCAGGGCTGGCCTCCGGGTCGGTGGTCGCTGCCGCCCGCGGCTCGGTCGCTGGAGTGGCCTCCGGTGCGGTGCTGACAGCGCTTCCGGTACCGCTGACGAGCGACGCGTTCGACCAGTACGACGCGGCCAGCGCCGCCAGGGTCACGAGCACGAAGGCGACCGTCCAGCCGGGGTGGCCGTGACTGCGTCCCATGCCGTCAGTGTGGCACCTTGAGCCCGGGTCGCCCGTGACGTGCTGCGCAGTGTCGAAGGCCGCAGACGCTCCGCTGTCGCCGCGCAGGCGCCGCTCAGGCGGTGCCGGAGCCGGAGCGCTGGCGGTAGAGCAGGTACGCGCCCACCGCGATGAGCGCCAGTGGGAAGACCCACTGGCCTACCCAGGTGCCCAAGGCGTCGCCGAAGATGATGAACTGGAAGAACACGCCGAAGCCGGCGAACAGTGCCAGCCCGACGGTGGCGGTGCGGATGCCCTCGCGCTGCCGCTCCTGATGGTCGCTCAGCACGCCGTGCAGCCAGGTACCGACACCGACCGAGGCGAGCACCAAGGCCCAGGTGTATGACCAGGTCTCGAAGGTGTTGGTGAGGTTCTGGATGAACAGGACGAGGCCGACGGTCGTGACGATGCTGCCGGGCACCGCCAGGCCTGACGCGTCCTTGCCGCCCAGGAAGGCCCAGACCAGCAACACGATCCCGGGCGCCATCACGAACAGCGGCCAGGCGACGGAGGCGCCGTCGACGAGCCGGCCGAGCAGGAAGAGCAGGCCGAGGGCGATGAGCAGCAAGCCGATCCAGGTCTCACGTCGCATGTCGCGTGTCCTCCTCGTGCTGCGGCGCCCGAAGCGCCGTCGGTGCGCGTGCCGCGCGGGCGTCACCGATGGTGAGCATGCGCGGTGTCGCTCTCATCATGCGACGCCGGCGCTATGCGGCGCGTGTGCCGCTCGTCATGCGGTCGGATCGAGGGCGCGCGTCGATCTCGTAGCGGAGGTCGGGCTTGCGCGACGCGGCGAACCCGCGCTGTCCGTCTATGCCACGCCGAGGCGTGCCACCAGGTGGGCCAGCGCCCGCTCCGCGTGCACCAGGCCGTTCTCGATGAAGACGTCGCTCGTGCGGGTACCGAAGCCGGCGCTGCCGATGCAGTAGAGCCCCGGCACCGTGGTCTCGAAGCTGTCGGGATCAAGCTCGGCCGCCAGCGTCTCGGGGTGGGTCCGTGCACCGGCGGCGTGGAGGAGGTCCGGCGGCGCGTAGTAGCCCGTGAGCAGGTACACCCGCTGCGCCCGCAGCTCAAGCTGGCGCGCAGGCTGCCCCGGTGGTCGCTGCTCGAGCGACACCCGCTCGGGCGCGATGGCTCGCACCACGGTGTGGAAGTGGGCCGTGATGCTGCCTTCCTTCACCCGGTTCTCCAGGTTGGGCCGGATCCAGTACTTGAGGCTGGGACGGAAGGTTGCCCCGCGATGCACCATGGTGACCCGCGCCCCCGCCCGGTAGAGGTCCAGCGCGGCGTCGGCGGCGCTGGAGCCGGCCCCCACGATGAGCACGTCGCGGCCGAAGGACGGGTGGGCCTCGTCGAAGGCGTGGCGCACGTGCGGCAGGTCCTCGCCCGGCACGCCAAGGTGCTTGGGGTGACCGAAGTAGCCGGTGGCGAGCATCACCGCGCGGGCCTCGACGGCGCCGGCGCGACCGTGCTCGTCGCGGGTGTGGACGACGAAGCCGCCGCCGGCGCAGGGCTCGACCAACCGCACGTGGGTGTACGTGCGCACCGGCAGGGCCTCGTTCTGCACCACCTTGCGGTAGTAGTCGAGGGCCTCCTTGCGGGTCGGCTTGTCGCTGGCGGTGACGAGCGGATGGCCGCCGATCTCGAGCCGCTCGCTGGTGGTGAAGAAGGTCATGTAGGTGGGGTAGCGGCTGATGGCGTGCACGACCGGGCCCTCGTCGAGCAGCACGAAGGCGAGCCCGGCGCGCTTGGCGCGGATGCCGGCCTCCAGGCCGATCGGCCCGGCGCCAACGATGACGAGGTCGAGGGTGGACGTGGCGCGCATGCGACGAGGGTAGCAGGCTGCGCGGGTGCCCTTGGGGCGTGTCGGGAAGGCGCGGTGCAGGGCCGGCCGGCGCGGTGCAGGGCCGGCCGAGGGGGTGCAGGGCCGGCCGAGGGGGTGCAGGGCCGGCCGACGCCTTGCAGGTGGCGTGCCTAGCGCCGGCTCGGGCACAGGCTGGCCACGCTGCAGGCGCTGCATGCGGGTACGCGCGCTGCGCATACGCGCCGGCCGTGCAGGATGAGCGCGTGATGCAGGAAGACCCAGTCCTCGGGGGCGAAGAGCGCCTGCAGGTCGCGCTCGACCTTGT
>PXAU01000081.1 GCA_003567075.1 Trueperaceae bacterium | reverse complement strand
TCCCGGCGGCCGACTGCTAGGATGGCGCCATGCCACTCGCCACTGGACTCGAGATCCTGAAAGCGGCGCGCGACGGCAAGTACGGCGTCGGCGCCTTCAACACCAACGACCTGGAGATCACCCAGGCCATCATGGAGGCCTCCGAGGCCGCCCGCTCGCCGGTGCTGCTGGCGCTCTCCGAGGGCGCCCTGAAGTACGGCGGCAAGCCGCTCGTCGACCTGGTGCTGGGCATGGGCCGTGAGGCCACCGTGCCAGTGTGCGTGCACCTCGATCACGGCAGCAGCTTCGAGAGCTGCCTGCGCTGCATCCGGCTCGGCTTCACCTCGGTGATGATCGACAAGTCGCACGAGGACGAGGCGACCAACATCGCCGAGACCAAGCGCGTGGTCGAGGCAGCGCACGCCGTCGGCGTCACGGTCGAGGCCGAGATCGGCCGCCTGGGCGGCGTCGAGGAGCACGTGGTGGTGGCGGAAGAGGACGCGATCCTCACCAAGCCCGACGAGGCCGAGCGCTTCATGGCCGAGTCCGGCGCGGATTACCTCGCCGTGGCCATCGGCACCTCGCACGGCGCCAACAAGGGCAAGGGCCGCCCGTACATCGACCACAAGCGCATTCGCGAGATCGCCTCGCGGCTGCCGCACCCGCTCGTGATGCACGGTGCGTCCGGCGTCCCCACCTCCTTGGTGGAGCGCCTCAACGCCGCCGGCGGTCAGCTCGAGGACGCCTCCGGCATCCACGAGGACGACGTGCGCGAAGCCGTGCAGCACGGCATCGCCAAGATCAACACCGACACCGACCTGCGGCTCGCGTTCACGGTGGCGGTGCGCGAGGTGCTGAACGCAAAGCCCAAGGAGTTCGACCCGCGCAAGATCCTCGGCCCGGCGCGCGACCTGATGCGCGAGATCGTCGCCGAGCGCATCACCGTGTTCGGCTCGGCCGACAAGGCCTGACGCAGGCCACCAGCGCAGGCCTCCAGACACGAACGAGCCCGCCCGCGGCGCCTCAGGCGCCGCGGGCCTCTTCGCGACGGATGACGACCGACGCCAGCGCCGCCGCCGGGACCACCATGGCGTACGCCACCACCATCGCGACGGTCAACCCGGCGCTCTCCTGCAGCGCTCCGATGCCGACGTACAGCAGCCCCGCCGTGCCCCAGGTGAAGCCCATCAACAGGCCGGAGGCGGCTCCCATGGCGTGCGGCGCCAGGTCCTGCGCCGCCACCACCATGAGCGGCAGGCCGGCGTTCACCAGCGCCCCGGCGGCAGCCACCGCCAGGAAGTAGAGCGGCGTCCCCGGCACCAGCACGAACAGCAGCCCGAACGGAACGAGCGAGGCCAGCATGCTGCTGACGATCAGCACGGAGCGCGGCGCGCGGCGCTCGAGCGAACCCGCCACGATGCCGCCGATGGCCGCCGAGACGCTGAACAGCGTCAAGGTCGTGAACAGCACCGGGCTGTCCGGCGCCAGGCCGTGCCGTGCCACCAGGAAGAGCGGCATCGCGTTCAGGAAGGTCACGAACGAGATCGCGCGCAAGATGCCCGAGAGCGACAGCAGGCCCACGGGGCCGCGCAGGAGCGACATGTCGAGCAACGGTGGCCAGCGCTCGCCGCGCGGTCTCGGTTGCGCCGGCATGAAGGCGATCAACGCCAGGCCACCGAGCACCCCGGGGATCATCAGCAATGGGCTCAGCATCAGGTTCCCGGTCATCAGCAGCCAGCCGATCACCAACGGTCCTATGGCCACGCCAACCGTGCCCCCGGCGCTGAACACGCTCATCACCAGCCCCTTGCGTCGACCGCCGATACTGCGGGCGAGACCCGTTCCCGCAGGGTGGAAGGCGGCCGAGCCGAGGCCGCCGACCAGCAGCAGCCCGAACAGCAGCCACGGCGACGGCGCCACCGCCATCAGGCTCAGCAGCGAGGAACTGGTCATCACGCCCGCCGCGGCCATGCGGCGGCGACCCCAGCGGTCGGCCAGCACGCCGAAGAGCGGTTGCGTCACCGACGAGCTGAACGAGAGGGTGGCGACGAACAGCGCCAAGGCGGTCTCGCTGAGCCCGAAGCGGACCTGCAGGGTGGGCAGCAGCGCCGAGAGCATCCCGGCGAAGGCGTCGTTGGTGGCGTGCACGACCACGAGCAGCGCGGACAGCCCGAGCGCCGACCCAGCCGCCACGCGCGCGGGGGGCGCGATGGACATCCGCGGATTCTACCGCGGGCACGCAGTCCCGTCAGGAAGCCACCACGCTGCCTACCCGGGGAACCCTACGCCACCTCGCTGCGCCGCCGTGGCGTCACGAAGACGGTCTTCTGACGCGCGTAGTGCACGGCGCCAGGCGGCATGCCCTTGCGTCGCCAGACGTCCTTGCGCAAGGCGTAATCGACCGGCACGTTGTCGCTCTGACCGGCCTGGCTGTGTCCCGCAGCCAGTTCGGCGGCGAAGCGGACCGTGTCGAACGGCACCTCGCGCCCCTCGGCCCGGATCACCACGTGCGCGCCGTGGTAACCCTGCGCGTGGAGCCACACGTCCTCGCTGCGGGCGACCCCGAAAGTGACCGCCTCGTTCTCGCGGGCCGAGCGCCCGATCACCACCTCGAAGCCCCGCGGGTCGCGCACGCGCAGCCCTGGCGGCGCCGCGCGCCGCTGGCGCGCTGGGCGCCGCGGCGGCGCCAGGCGCTCGAGCTCGTTCTCGTCCAGCGCATCGACGCGTGCGAGGTTCGCCTCCAACCGAACCAGTTCGTCCTCCGCCTCGGCCCGATGGGCACGCGCGCGCTCGGCGCGCGCCTCGCGCTTGCGCGCCCGCTCGTAGCGGGCCCGGGCGTTGCCGACGGCATCGAGTTCGGGTGCGACGCGCAACCGCACGGGCGCGCCGTCGAACCCTGGCAACGTCACCTCGCTCTCGCCGCGCCCAAGCGCGTGGGCGTGCGCGAGCAGCAGGTCGGCCTCGCCACGCAGCCGGGCGGCGTCGCTCGCGGCGGCCTCGGCTCGCTCGGCGTCGCGCAGGCGCGAGCGCAGCAACGTCCGCCGGTCCTCCAGCCGGGCGCGGGCGGCCTCACGCGCGCCCTGGAGCGCCGCCGCCCGGCGCGCCTCCGCCGGCTCGGCGTCGGTCCTCGAGTCGCCAGCACCGACGGCGGCCAGCACGCCGATCGGGTCGTCCGCCAGGTGCCGGAGCGCCTGCAGCGCCAGCTCCAACGCCGGCCCCTCGAGCGGCTGCTGGGGGTCGAGCCCGGCGGCACGCGCCCAGGCACCGCTCAGTTCCCGCCCGACGCCGTCGACGTAGCGGTGGGCCCGGGCGAGCGGCACCCCTTCCAGCGCCGCGGCCAGCTCGGTGGGCGTGGCACTGCGGGGATCGAGCTTGCTGTACGGGGGCGGCGGCCGGTAGGGCAGGCCTGGCCGCAGCTGGCGGTGACGGTTGACGTCGGCGCCGACCTCGCGCACCACGCCCAGGATGCGACCCGAGGCGTCACGCAGCACGGCGTTGGCGTGGCGGCCGGTCAGCTCCACCTCGAGCCACACCGGTGGGCTTGGCACGAAGCCGCCGCTGGCGCCGAAGCGCAGCGTGCAGCGCCGGTCGAGGACCGCCTGCTCGATCGCCTCCAGCGGCCCCGTCGCACGCGCCTTGAGCTGCGCCTGGAAGGGGGTGAAGGGGCCCGCGCGGGCGCCGAACGCGTCGCTCGCTAGCGTCAGACGCGGCGCGGCCGGATGGAGCTCCAACCACAAGGCGCCGCTCGCGCCGGGACCGAGCGGCAGCACGAGGGTGGCGGTGTCGGCGAAGCGCCAACCGAGGTGCGTCGCCGGCAGCCGCTCGCGCAAGGGCGCGAGCGCGGCAGCCAACAAGAGCCCTTCCATCGCAGCGACGCGCGCGACTCAGTTGAGCACGCGGTCGTGACCGCCCAGGATCTGCCGGGCCCAGGCCACGTGGCGCTCCAGTGGCAGACGCCATTCGCTACCGGCGTCGGTGTGCTCCAGCGCCGCGACCGCGTGGTGCAGCACCCGCTCGGCAAAGGCCTCGCCGCGGTGCGCGAAGACGTCGGCCAGTACCTGATGGGCCGCCAGCCAGACGGGATCACCCGCGCCGCTGGCGCCGATGGCCTGCTCGAACCAGCCGACCGCCTCGTCGAGACGGAAGTACTCGTACGCCAGGTTGCCGAGGACCAGGCAGGCGCTGGCGGTGGCGCCCATGTCGAGCGCCTGCTCGGCCACCGCCTCGGCCGCCTCGTACTCGCCCAGCTTGAAGCGCACGTCGGCGAGGTCGGCCAAAGCCTCGGCTCGGTGCGGGTAGGCCGGGTCGGAGACCACGTCACCGAGCAGGCCTTCCGCCTCGGCCAGTTCGTCGGACTCGCTGAGCGCGTAGGCCGCCTCGTGCTGGGCGAAGGCGCGGTGCTCGGCGGGCGCGATGGCGATGGCCCTGCGCAACCCCTCGACGGCCTCGCGGTAGCGGCCGACGGCGGTGAGCGCCTGGCCACAGGCGTAGTCGAGCGAGAAGGCGTCACCGTTCTCGCCTTCGTAGTCGCGCGCGCGCGCGAAGCGCTCGAGCGCCAGGTTAGGGTTGCCGGCGTCGAGGTGCGCGCGGCCCTCGACGTAGTGGAGCGTGGCGCGGTCCTCGGCCGCGAGGGCGTCGCGCTCGACGCCGTCGAGCACGCCCAGGACCTCGTCACTCCGCCCGAGCTCGAGCAGGCAGGTGGCCAGGCTCACCAGTTCCACCGAGCGCTCGGGGCCATGCGCGTGCTCGACCGCCTGCACGTAGGCGGCCACGGCCGCGTCCCAGTCGCCCAGCGCCTCGTGCGCCTGGCCGAGCAGCGACCAGCGACGCCACACCAGGTAGGCCGGCAGGCGCCGTGCGTCGATCGCCACCAACCGGCGCAGCGCGCTGCGCGCGGCATCCACGGCCAGCAGCGCCGCGGCCGCATGGTAGGCGGCCAACGGCTCGGTCTCGACCGATGCCAAGCGCAGGCCGCGCTTGACGTCGGAGACGGCGCCGCCGCGGTACGCAGCGTACTCCCAGAAGAGCGCCTGGTAGAGCGGGTCCGAGGCCAGGTTGGGGTCGGCCGCGACCGCCGCCTTCAGCGCTGGTCCACCGTTCTCCAGCCCGTCGCTGCCGTAGAGCGCGTACACCGCCGCCAGATGCAGCCAGTACTGCGCCTGCGCGGCCCGCGCCCGCGGCCGCCGCGCCGCGCTCTCCAAGAGCGCGAAGGCGGTGTCGTAGCGTCCCTCGGCGAGCGCGCGATGGGCACCCTCGAGGTCTGCCAGCGGCGGGGAGCGCCGGAAGATCACGGCGCCACGCTACCACGCGCTCCCCGCGTCAGGCGCGCAAATCCTCGCACGATCGCAGGCACTCAGTTGGCCTGCGCCGGGCTCCGCTCGCGCACGTCGAAGGCGAACCCGTCGACGCTGGGCGTGACCACGACGGTGTCACCGTCCTCGATCTCGCCCGCGATCAACCGCAGCGACAACGGCGTCTCGATCAGCTGCGAGATGGCGCGCTTGAGCGGACGCGCGCCGAAGACCGGGTCGAAGCCGTGCCGCGCCAACGCGGTCAGCGCGTCAGGCGCCACCTCCAAGCCGATGCGGCGCTGCCCCAGCCGCGCACCCAGGTGCTGCAGCTGGATCTCGGCGATGCGTTCGACCTGCGCCTGGTCGAGCGCGTGGAAGACGATGGTGTCGTCGATGCGGTTCAGGAACTCTGGCCGGAACGCCTGTTGCAGCAGCGAGAACACGGTCCCCTTGATCGCGTCGCTACCCTGCCCGGCGCGCGACGCCTCCAGGATCTGGGGGCTGCCGATGTTGCTGGTCATGATCACCACGGTGTTGCGGAAGTCGACCGTACGGCCGTGGGCATCGGTGAGGCGGCCGTCGTCGAGCAGCTGCAACAGGGTGTTGAACACGTCCGGGTGGGCCTTCTCGATCTCGTCGAAGAGCAGCACCGCGTAGGGTTGACGCCGCACCGCCTCGGTCAGTTGGCCACCCTCCTCGTAGCCGATGTAGCCGGGCGGTGCGCCCACCAGCCGCGCCACGGTGTGGCGTTCCATGTACTCGGACATGTCGAGCCGGATCAAGTGGTCCTCGCTGTCGAAGAGCTGCGCGGCGAGCGCCTTGGCGGTCTCGGTCTTCCCCACCCCGGTGGGCCCCAGGAAGATGAACGAGCCGATGGGCCTGGCGGGGTCGGCGAGCCCGGCGCGCGAGCGACGGATGGCGTCCGACACCGCGCGGATGGCTTCGTCCTGACCGACGACGCGGCGGTGGAGCTCCTCCTCGAGCCGCAGCAGCTTCTCTCGCTCGGCCTCCATCAGCCGGGCGACCGGGATGCCGGTGGCGCGGCTGACCACCTCGGCGACTTCGTCCTCACCCACCTCGAGGCGGACGTAGCGAGCGCCGGCCAAGCGCTGCTGCAACTCGCCGAGGCGCCGCTCCAGGCTCGGCAGTTCACCGTACTTCAGCTGCGCCGCGCGCTCGAGGTCGTAATCGCGCTCGGCCGCCTCCATCTGGGTGCGGACCTGGTCGAGCCGCTCCTGCGCCTCGCGCAACTCGTCGAGCACCGCGCGCTCGGCCTCCCAGTCCGACTCGGCCCGGTCCATCTGGTCCTGCAGCGCGCGCAGCTCCTCCTCCAGGCGCGCGCGCCGCTGACCGGACTCGGCGTCCTCCTCGGCGCGCAGGGCCTGCAGCTCCACCTCGAGCTGCAGCTTGCGACGCCGCAGCGTGTCGAGCTCCTCTGGGAGGCTGTCGAGCTGCACCCGGATGCGGCTGGCGGCCTCGTCGACGAGATCGATCGCCTTGTCGGGCAGCTGCCGGTCGGCGACGTAGCGGTACGAGAGCGTGGCGGCGGCGATGATCGCGGGGTCGGTGATGTCGACCCCGTGGTGGACCTGGTACTTCTCCTTCAAACCGCGCAAGATGCTGATGGTCTCCTCGACCGAGGGCTCGTCGACGACGATCGGCTGGAAGCGCCGCTCGAGCGCGGCGTCCTTCTCGATCTGGCGGTACTCCGTCAGGGTCGTGGCGCCGATCATGCGCAGCTCGCCGCGGGCGAGCGGCGGCTTGAGCATGTTGCCGGCATCCACCGCGCCCTCGGCCTTGCCAGCACCGACGATGGTGTGCAGCTCGTCGATGAACAGGACCACCTCGCCCTTGCTCTGCACCGTCTCCTGAATCACGCCCTTGAGGCGCTCCTCGAACTCGCCGCGGTACTTCGCGCCGGCGAGCAGGCTACCCATGTCGAGTTGGATGATGCGCTTGCCCTGCAGGCCGACCGGTACGTCCTTGTTGACGACGCGTTGGGCCAATCCCTCGGCGATCGCGGTCTTGCCGACCCCGGGCTCACCGATGAGCACCGGGTTGTTCTTCGTGCGGCGCAACAGGATCTGGATCGTGCGGCGGATCTCCTCGTCGCGGCCGATGACCGGGTCGAGGTTGCCGTCGCGGGCGCGTTGGGTGAGATCGATGCCGTAGCGCTCGAGCGCCTCGAAGGACGACTCGGCGGTGCGCGTGTCGACGCTGCGGCCCTGGCGGACCTCCTGCGCCGCAGCGGCGAGGCGCTCGGCTTGCGGGAGGGGGGCGAGGACGTCGCCGGCCTTGCGCCGGAGCGCCACGAGCAGCGCGTCGGCGGCGATGTAGCCGTCGCCCCACTCGCGCGCGACGCTCTCGGCCTCCTCGAAGGCGGCGGCGAGCTCCGGTGCCATGTACTGCGCCTCGGCACCCGAGACCGTGGGCAAGCGGCCGAGGCCCGCATCGAGCGCCGCCTGGGTCTGCTTGAGATCGCCGCCCGCGCGCTCCAGCACGCGCGCGCACGGCCCGCTGGCGTCGGCCAGCAGGGCGCTGGCCAGGTGGAGCGCGGTCACCTGCTGGTGCCCGCGCGATCGCGCCACCTGCTGGGCAGCGGCGACGAGCTGGACGGTGGTTTCGGTGAAGCGCTCCGCGTTCATGGCGACAGCCTAGAACTTGAGTGTGATGATGTCAAGTTTCCTGACGACGGCCGCGACGGGCCGACCCGCTCAGGCCTCCTTGAACGCCGCCACCACCCACGGTGATCGTCACCGGGCGACGATCCCAGGCCGACCCGCTCAGGCCTCCTTGAACGCCGCCACCACCCACG
>PXAU01000298.1 GCA_003567075.1 Trueperaceae bacterium | reverse complement strand
TCTACTGCCCTGGCCGAACATCGGCGTGGGGCTCGCATTCCGCCTCTGATCCTGCCCGGGTTCGGGTAGCGTCGGGCATGCCGGTCGCACCACCCGACCCCGAGGCCGCGCCCTCGGACGCTCCCGAGGGGACGCCGCAGCGGCTCCAGCAGGCCCGCGCCGTCCTGAAGACCGTCTTCGGCTACGACGCCTTCCGCGGGCTGCAGGCCGAGGTGGTCGAGGCGGTGCTGGCGGGGCGCGACGCGATCGTGCTCATGCCCACCGGTGGGGGCAAGTCGATCTGCTACCAACTGCCGGCGCTGGTGCGCCCTGGCGCCGGGCTGGTGGTGTCGCCCCTGATCGCGCTCATGCAGGATCAGGTCGACGCGCTGCGGCAGCTCGGCGTGCGAGCGGCCTTCCTCAACAGTAGCCTCGAGGCGGCCGAGGCGGACGCCATCGAACGCGACGCCCTCGAGGGCCGGCTCGACCTGCTGTACCTTGCGCCCGAGCGGCTCCTCACGGCGCGCTTCCTGGCGCTCGCCGACCGGCTCGAGCTGGCGCTCGTGGCCATCGACGAGGCCCACTGCGTGAGCCAGTGGGGGCACGACTTCCGGCCCGAGTACCTGGGTCTGGGCCTGCTGGCCGAGCGCTATCCGGACGTCCCCCGCATCGCGCTCACCGCCACGGCCGACGCCGCCACGCGGCGCGAGATGCGGGAGAAGCTGCGTTTGCAGGGGGCGCGCGAGTTCGTCGCGAGCTTCGACAGGCCCAACCTGCGCTACGTGGTGGTGGACAAGGCCGACGCGCGCACGCAGCTGCTGCGGCTGCTGCGCGACGAGCACCCCGGCGAGGCTGGGATCGTCTACTGCCTCTCACGCAAGAGCGTCGATCAGACGGCCCTGTTCCTGCAGCGCCAAGGGCTGGCGGCCGTGCCGTACCACGCCGGTCTCGACGCCGCCACCCGGCGCACGCACCAGCAGCGCTTCCTGCGCGAGGAGGGCCTGGTGGTGGTCGCGACCATCGCCTTCGGGATGGGCATCGACAAGCCCGACGTGCGCTTCGTGGTGCACCTCGACGTGCCCCGCAGCCTCGAGGGCTATTACCAGGAGACGGGCCGGGCCGGCCGCGACGGCGCGCCCGCCACCGCCTTCATGACCTACGGGCTGGCCGACGTCGTGGCGATGCGTCGCCTGCTCGCCGCCGGCGGTGCCAGCGACGACGTGAAGCGCATCGAGCAGGGCAAGCTCGATGCGCTGCTGGCCTACTGCGAGACGGCCGGCTGCCGGCGCGAGGCGCTGCTCGGCTACTTCGGTGAGCGCTACGAAGGCCCCTGCGGCAACTGCGACACCTGCCTCACGCCGGTCGCCACCTGGGACGGCACGCTGGCGGCGCAGCAGGCGCTCTCGGCGGTGGCGCGGACCGGCCAGCGCTTCGGTGCGGGGCACGTGATCGATGTGCTGCGCGGCAAGCGCACCCCGCGGGTCGAGGCGCTGGGGCACGAGCGCCTGCCGACCTTCGGGGTGGGGGAGGCGCTCGACGAGCGGCGCTGGCGCTCGGTGCTGCGGCAGCTCGTTGTCGCCGGCATGCTCGTCCCCGACGCCGAGGGCTACGGCGTGCTGCGCCTCGGTCCCGGTGCCGCCGCGGTCCTGCGAGGGGAGCGCGAGGTGCACCTGCGCCGCGATCCCGAGCGTCGGCGCGAGCCGCGGCGCGCCGCGCGTGGTCGCGGGCCGAGCCAGCCCGAGCTCGAGCCCTCCGCGCGGGCCCGCTTCGAGGCGCTGCGCGCCTGGCGGGCGCAGCGCGCGCGCGAGCAGGGCGTCCCGGCCTACGTCATCTTCCACGACGCCAGCTTGCGCGAGATGGCCGAGCGTTGCCCGCGCACGAGCGCCGACCTGGCCGAGGTCGCCGGCGTCGGCGCCACCAAGCTCGAGCGCTACGGCGAGGACGTACTGGGGGTGCTCAACGCACCTCCGAACCCGCTGGCATCTCGCGCTCGACGCTGACCAGGGCCAGGTGGCCGTCGGCGTCCTCCGCGGCGAGCAGCATGCCCTGTGAGGTCACGCCGCGCAGGCGGGCGGGCTTCAGGTTGGCGACGATCACGACCCGTTTGTTGATGAGCTCGTCGGGCGCGTAGTGGGCGCGGATGCCGGCGACGATGGTGCGGCTCTCGGGACCGAGCTGCACGGTGAGCACCAGCAGTTTGTCGGCCTTGGGGTGCGGTTCGGCGTGCGTGACGAGCGCGACTCGCAGCTCGAGCGCGGCGAAGGCGTCGTACTCGACCTCGTCCTTGTGCTCGAGCGGCGCCGCGCTGGCGTCGCCGGCAGCGAGTTCCTCGTGCAGGGCGGCGAGGTCGATGCGCGGGAAGAGCGGTTCACCGGCGCTGGCTTGCGTCCCCACCGGGATCGCGTCCCAGCGGCGGGCGTCGCCCAAGCTGGCGGCCGCGTCGGGCAAGCCCAACTGCACGCGCAAGGCGCGGCACTTCTCCGGCATCACCGGCTCCAGCAGCACGCTGGCGCAGCGCAACGCCTCGAGGCAGGTGCGCAGCACCGTGTCGAGGCGCGTGGCCTGGGTGGGGTCCTTGGCGAGCGTCCACGGCTGCTGCTCGGCGATGTACTTGTTCGCCGCCCGCACGGCCGTCATCACGTCCTCGACGGCCCGCTCGAAGCGCAACTGGTCGACGTGGTCGGTGAGCGCGTCGGGCAGCGCCATGAAGGCGTCCTTCAGCGCCAGGTCGGCGTGCTCGAGCGGGCCGAAGGCCGGCACGACGCCGTCGCGGTACTTCCCCAGCATGCCGAGCGTGCGGTTGAGTAGGTTGCCGAGGGCGTTGGCGAGATCGGCGTTGATGCGTTCGGCGATGGCCGGCTCGTTGAAGCCCGCGTCGAGACCGAAGCTCATGTCGCGCAGGAGGAAGTAGCGGAAGGCGTCGCGGCCGTACTTGGCCTGCAGCTCCAGCGGCCCGACCACGTTGCCGAGCGACTTGCTCATCTTGCGCTCGTCCTGCAGCCAGTAGCCGTGCACGTTCAGGTGCTTGTAGACGGGGATGCCCGCGGCCTTGAGCATGGTCGGCCAGAACACCCCGTGGGGTTTGACGATGTCCTTGGCGATGAAGTGGTTGACCGCCGGCCAGTAGCGCTGCTCCAGGTCGCGTGACAGCAGCGCCGACCAGTAGTTGATGAGCGCGTCGAACCACACGTAGGTCACGTGCTCCTCGTCCCACGGGAGCGGGATGCCCCACGGCACGCGAGCGCGCGGTCGGCTGATGGAGAGGTCGCCGATCGGCTCGCGCAGCATCGCCAGCACCTCGTTGCGGTAGCGCTCCGGGCGGATGAAGTCGGGGTTGCGCTCGATGTGCTCGCGCAGCCAGGGGCGGTACTTCTCCATGCGGAAGAAGTAGTTCGCCTCGGTCCGGTACTCGGGCGGCTCGTCGGAGTCGGGGCAGGTGCCGTCCACGAGCTCCTTCTCGGTGACGAAGCGCTCCGCTCCCACGCAGTAGAGGCCCGAGTACTCGCCGTAGAAGATGTCGCCGTTGTCATACACCTTCTGCAGCACCTCGCGCACGACCTGCTGATGGCGCCCCTCGGTGGTCCGGATGAACTCGTCGTAGGCGATGCCCATGGCGTCCCAGGTGGAGCGGAACTGGGCCGCGACCTGGTCGGTGTAGGTCTGCGGCGTGACGCCTGCCCGGGCGGCGGCCTTGGCCACTTTCTCGACGTGCTCGTCCGTGCCGGTGAGGAAGAAGGTGTCGTCGCCCTTGAGGCGGTGGAAGCGCGTGACCACGTCCACCAGGATGGTGGTGTAGGCGTGCCCGATGTGGGGGGCGGCGTTCACGTAGAAGATCGGGGTGGTCGCGTAGTACGTCCCGCGCTCGCGGCGGGCGTCGGCTGGGGACTGCTGCTCGGCGTTCACGTGGGTCCTCCGCAGGGCAGGCGCGCTACGACGGCTGGGGTCGACGTAGGGCGCGTGCACGCTGATGCGTGCACGAGAAAGGGCGCCGCCGAAGCAGCGCCCCGCCGTCCCGACCGGTGTGGGTCAGGCGCGAGCAGGGCGTGGGGGCATCGAACGGCGCGGCATGCCAAGGGAGTGTAGCAGGTGGGCGGCTCACGCCGCTGCGGCCCAGCCAGCGGACGGGGCACGCGCACGTGAGAGAATGCCGGCGTGACGAGGGACCGGGCTGGGGCGTACCAGGCCGCGCAGGCCTTCGCGAGCGCGCGCCGCAAGGCCAATCTGCGCTCGGTGCTCGCCGCCTTCGGCGCCAACGAACGCGGGCTGCTCTCGTACGAGGACGTGCGCCGCCGCCTGCATGCGCTGGAGGGCGCTGCGCCGGTGTTGGAGGACGTGCCGATCGACGCCATCGTGGGGAGCTTGGGGCGCTACAACGACTTCACCCGCGAGTTCCTGCCCCGCCTCGATGCCGACAAGTCGCGCTGGGTGGGCGTGAACGTCGCCATGACCGGTCCGCTTGGCACGCCGCCGGTCGAGCTGTACCGTATCGGCGACGCCTACTTCGTGCGCGATGGCAACCACCGCGTGTCCGTGGCCCGGCAACTGGGCGCACCAACCATCCAGGCCTACGTCACGCCCGTCTACGCGCGCGTGCCGGTGCCGGTCGACGTCGACCCCAGCACGCTGATCGTGCTGGAGGAACACGCTCGCTTCGTCGAGGCCACCGCCATCGACGAGCTGCGGCCGGGTGCCAGCCTCGGCCTGACGGTCGCGGGCCAATACCGCCGGCTGCTCGAGCACATCGAGGTGCATCGCTACTTCATGGGGCTCGACGAGCGACGCGACGTGACCTACGCCGAGGCGGTGGCTCACTGGTACGACACCGTGTACCAGCCGGTGGTGGGCGCCATCCGGGCGAGCGGCATCCTGCGCGACTTTCCGGGCCGCACCGAGACCGACCTCTACCTGTGGTTGTCCGAGCACCGTGGGCGCTTGGAGCGCGAGACGGGCTTCGCGCTGCCGAGCGAGACGATCGCCGAGTCGCTTGGGGCGTCGGCGGGAGGGCACGGCGAGCGCTTCGCGCCAGCGCGCCGCGACGTGGTGCTGGAGCACGTACGCGAGCGTAAGAGCAGTGGTCGTCAGGGTGAGGTGAGCATCGCCGACGACCTGCTGGTGGCCGTGCCGGACGAGACCTCGGGGCTCCGGGCGCTACGGCAGGCGCTGCTGGTGGCGAAGCCTGAGCGCGCGCGCGTCTACGCGCTGCACGTGGCGGCGGACGAGGCCGCGGCCGAGGGCGAGGCGGTGGCCGCCTTGCGCTCGGCCGCGCTCACGGCTGCCGAGGACGCGGGCGTGCCGCTGCAGTTCGCGGTGGCGATCGGCGAGCCAGCGCAGGCGCTGCGCGAGCGGGCCGCCTGGGTCGACGTGCTGGTGGTGCCGTTGGTGGTGGCCGATGGCGAGGGCTGGCGCCTGCTACCGCGCTACCAGGGGTTGCTGCGGCGCTCGCCCCGGCCGGTGCTGGCGGCGATCGGCGAGGCGCGCGCCATCGACAGATGCCTGGTCGCCTACGACGGCGGTTCGCGCGCGCAGCAGGCGCTGTTCGCGGGGGCTTACCTGGCGGCGAAATGGGACGTCGAGCTGGCGGTGGTGGCGGTCGCCGAGCTCTCGCGTAACGCCGCGACCGTGCTCGACGATGCTCGCGCCTACCTGGAGCGTTTCGGGGTGCTGGCGGACTACGTGCAGCGTACCGGGCCGGTGGCCGACTCGCTGGTAGCCGTCGCCGACGAGCGCGCGAGCGATCTGGTGCTGATGGGGAGCTACCGTTACTCGCGCTGGCTGGAGTCGCTCTTGGGTGGCGTCCTGGAGCGGACCCTCCTGCGTGCCGGGCGGCCGGTGCTGGTGATCTGATCGCCCGGCCTCGCGGCCGGCGCGGGGCACCCATCGTCGGCGCACGCAGGCGGGCTGCCGTCAGCGCGCCGGCCGAGGCCGTAGCGACGCGCCGCGACGAGCGCGTAGGCGTGCTCCGCGAGCCAGCGCACCCCCGGCAGGTGGTAGACCAGCGCCAGCCTGCCGAGCACGGGTCGCGTCAGGCGCAGGGCTCGCACGACGGCGGCCGCTCCCACGTAACGGCGCCCGTCGACGTCGATCACGTGCAACGCCTTGGCGGCGTCGGCCGGGTCGATCCAGGGCACGTGGGCGACCCCGGTCTGCAACGGTTCGACCCGCAAGCCTGCGCGTCCTGTCGGGCCGAGGTGCCGGACCTGCGCACGGCAGAACGGGCAGGTGCCGTCATAAAGCAGCAACGGCAGGTGCGGCGCCGCCGCTTCGAGCTCGCTGGGGTCGGGTGCCCGCGTCATGCAGCGATCATGCGGCCTGCTCGGCTTGGCGCGCGTCGCCGGTGGCACCTTGGTGGTGCCGCGGCCGGGCCGAGCGGGGCGCCTGGTAGGCTAGGCCGTAATGGCGAAGCAGCCCGGTCTCACGCCCCAATCCGAGGACTTCAGCGCCTGGTACAACGAGTTGGTCTACAAGGCCGACCTGGTTGACCTCAGCCCCGTGCGTGGCTCGTTCGTGATCCGGCCCTACGGCTGGTCGCTGTGGGAGAACATCCAGCGCGAGCTCGACGCGATGTTCAAGGCGACGGGGCACGAGAACCTGCAGTTCCCGATGCTTATCCCGATGAGCTACTTCCAGCGCGAGGCGCAGCACGTGGAGGGTTTCTCGCCGGAGCTCGCGGTGGTGACCCACGCGGGCGGCAGCGAGCTCGAGGAACCGCTTGCCATCCGTCCGACCTCCGAGACGATCATCGGCGAGCTTTACGCGAAGTGGGTCCAGAGCTACCGCGACCTGCCGTTGCTCTACAACCAGTGGTGCAACGTGATGCGCTGGGAGATGCGCACGCGGCCGTTCCTGCGCACCACCGAGTTCTACTGGCAGGAGGGGCACACGGCGCACGCGACGGAGGAGGAGGCGCGCGCCGAGACGCGGCAGATGCTCGACGTGTACGCGACCTTCGCGGAGGAGTTCGCGGCGCTGCCAGTGATCCGCGGTGAGAAGACCGAGGGCGAGCGCTTCGCCGGTGCGGTTCAGACGCTCACGATCGAGGCGATGATGCGGGACGGCAGGGCGCTTCAGAGTGGAACCAGCCACTACCTCGGCACCAACTTCGCGAAGGCCTTCGACATCACCTTCAACGATGTCAACAACGAGCAGGCGTATGCCCACACCACCTCGTGGGGTCTCAGCACGCGCATGATCGGCGCCATCATCATGTCCCACGGCGACGACCTGGGCCTGGTGCTGCCGCCGAAGATCGCGCCGCACCAGGTGGTGATCGTGCCGATCGCCCGTTCGAGCGACGAGGACGCCAAGGCGCGCGTCGGGTCCGAGGTCGCGCGCGTGGCCGAGGCCTTGCGCGAGGCCGGCGTTCGGGTGAAGGTCGACGACCGCGACAGCATCAGCCCGGGCTGGAAGTTCAACGAGTGGGAGCGCAAGGGCGTGCCGCTCCGCGTCGAGATCGGTCCCAAGGACCTGGCCGCCGGCACGGCGCTCGTGAAGGACCGCTTGGCCGACGACAAGAGCAGCGTGCCGCTCGCGGGTGTGGTGCCGTACCTGATCGAGGCCCTACCGGCGTTCCATGATCGCCTGTTCGAGCGCGCCCGCGCCTTCCGCGAGGAACGCACGCGCGAGGTGCACAGCTACGACGAGTTGGTCGAGCAGGTCGAGCGGGGCTTCGCGATCGCCACGCACTGCGGCGATCCGGCTTCGGAGGCGGCCATCCAGGAAGCCACCAAGGCCACCGTGCGTTGCATCCCGCTGGACGGTCTGCCGGCTGGCGACTCGCGCTGCGTGCATACCGGCCGCGCGTCGGGCTACCCGGTGAAGGTCGTGTTCGCGAGGGCCTACTGACCATGCAGCGTCGCGCCACGGAACCGCCCGTGCCCGTCCACGTGGCCAAGCTGCGCCAGCGCTTGCGGGTGCGTGCCGCGGAGCTGGGCGTAAGCGTCGGGTTCGGCGACGGGCGGCGCCAGACGGACATGACGCTGGTGGTGGTGAGCGGCTCGCGGCGGGCTGTCCTGACGGCCACCAGCACGCTGTTCGATGGGCTGGGGCTCGACGTCGAGGCCGTGCGCAGCGCCGCCACACCGGAGGCGTACGAAGCGGTGTTCGCGCTCATCCGACCGAAGCGCGAGCGCCGCAGCGTCGAGGGTGAGCGCAGGGCGAGCGAGCGCGGTGGCGGCGACCCGGACTGAGGCGTCGCTGCGG
>PXAU01000071.1 GCA_003567075.1 Trueperaceae bacterium | reverse complement strand
GGCGGGCGGGCGTGGCGTCAGCCGCGCAGCGCCAGGCCGACCAGCAGCACGACGATGCCACCGTAGGCGGCCCGCAGCACGTGGCGCCACGGCACCACCCGGCCGAGCACCGTGCGGGCGTTGATCCATGACGTCAGCGAGGCGCCCACGGCCCCGATCAGGGTCAACACGAAGGCGCTGGCATGCCCGAAACCGGTCGCGACCGCGGCCACGGTGAGCACCACCGCCGCCGCCATGAACCCGAGCGCCACCGCTTGCCGCCGGCGCAGCACCGCCCAGGCCCCGAAGGCGTTGATGACCGCGTAGGCGGCCGTGACCACCACGGCCAGGGCCGTCACGCCGACGAACCCGGCACCAGCGCCCGCACCACGTCGGAGAGCGTGACCACCTGGTCGAGCGCTACGGGCTCGACCCGCGCCGCGGCCAGTTCACGCGCGCGGCGCGCCAACCAGGCGTCGGCCGCGCGAGCTGGGTCAACGATCAGACGCACCACGTCGACGTCGCCGCGCCGGGCGAAGCGCCGCACGGCGCCCAGCGCCTCGGCGTCAGGGTCCACGAGGTCGGCGCGCCAGCGTCGCCCCTCGGCACGCAGTTCGGCGGGCGCCACCTCGTGCTGCCCGCCTAGGCGCTCGCCCGGTCGCGCCAGTTCGGCTATCAAGGCCGGCGTGCACCACCACGGCGCGCCGGTCACCGCGACGAAGCGGCCGCCGGCGCCTGAGTTGGCCCTGGCCCGCGGACGCCACGGTTGCTGTGCGGCCACCCGAAACTGCTCCCACACCCGCCGCACGCGCCCGACCTCGCCCACCGCACGCGTCAGCAACGGGATCGCGACCGCTTCGACACCGGGGCCGGTCTCGGCTGGCACGGTCCACACGGAAGCGCGCCCGGGCTCGCTGCGCGCGAGCATGGCGGCCACGTCCATCACCCACGGGTCCTGCGCCGACCCAGGACCCTGATGGTCTTCGGGCGCCAGGCGTGGCAGGAGCACCAGATCGACGTCGGGAAGCGCCCGCAGCGACGCCCGCGCGAGCAGCGGCATCCAGCCCTCGTCTGCCGGCACCTCCGCGGCGGCCGCGACGACGTCATCGGCGCTCGGCAGCACCACCTCGGCGCCGGCGGCCCGCAGCAGTTCGACCCAGAACGGCCCGTAGCGCTCCCACAGCACGGTGTTGACGAAGCCGACGCGCACGGCCTGCCAGTGTAGCACCGCCCAGACGACCGGGCTCAGGCCCGCACCACCTCGGGTGCGGCCTGCGTGGCGGCCTGCCTGGCGGCCTGCGACCAGGCGGCCCAGGCCCTGCCGAGTCGATGCGCGGCGCGCTTGTCGAGGCATTGGTTGCCGTTGCCGCACTTGGGCGACAGCACGCAGCGGGGACAGCCGGCCTCGCAGGGGCAGCCAGCCAGCAGCGCCACGGCCGCCGCCAACCAGGCGTCGAACACCGCCGCGCCCGCGGCGGCATAGCCGACGCCGCCAGGATGTCCGTCGTAGACGTACACCAGCGGTCGGCCCCCGACCGGGTCACGAGGGTACGAGACACCTCCGACGTCGGCGCGCTCGCACATGACGAAGGCCGGCAGCAGCCCGATCAGCGTGTGCTCGAGAGCGTGCATCGCAGCAGGCAGGAGGTCGGGCGCGACCGCCTCGGCCACCGCACCAACGTCGAACCAGAGCGCTTGGCTGACGTAACTGATCTCGGGCAGGTCGAGCGGGCGCTCGTCGAGGACGCCACGCTGGTGGAAACGCCGCCGCACGTAGCCCGTGACCGCCGTCCGCACGCGAACGCGCCCCACCGAGACACCGAGCGGCGGCCGCATCACGACGTCGTCCGGAGCGAAGCCCGCAGCCATGCGCCGCCCCTCGGGCCAGACCTCCAGCACCTCCACGTCGGTCTGCGACCGTGCTTGGGTGTAGTAGTCCTCGATGTGCGGCAGCAGCACCGCCTCGCCCCGCTCGAGATCGAGCCGCGCCGCCAGGTAGGCCTCCCCCTGGTGGAGGTACACCGCGCCGGGATGCACCTCGCGCAGCGCCTCGCCACCGTCGACCATGCCGAGCGTGCGGCCGTCGGCGTCGCGCAACCGCACGCGTCCCGGGCCCGTGCCGCCGCGGACGCGCACCGCCCGGTGCGGGTAGCGGCGGACGCTGGCCCACCGCTCCGGGTCGCCAGGAGCAACCGCTGGCACCGACACGAGGCCGGGGAGCCGAGTCAGGTCGAGCCACGGCGCGATCACGGACTCGCCCGGCGTGAGCGGACGCTCGGCCGCCGCACAGCGCACGTGCAGCGGGTGCAGCGCCTCGTTCCAGGGATCGGCGACGGCGTTCTCGGGCGACCCCTCGAGCAGGCGCTCGGGGTGCAGCAGGTAGTACTCGTCGAGCGGATCGGGACCGGGGATCCACAGCGTGAGGCTCCGCGCAGTGCCGCGCCCCGCACGACCGGAGCGCTGCCAGAAGGCCGCCTGCGAGCCCGGGTACCCCACCAGCACCACCGCATCGACGCCACCGACGTCCACCCCGAGTTCCAGCGCGCTCGTGGCGACCAGCAGGCGCACGTCGCCCGTCTTGAAGCCCGCGGCGATGCGGCGCCGGTCCTCGACCGTGTAGCCGCCGCGGTAGCTGGCGATGGCGCCCTGCAAGGCCGGCGGCGCCTGCTGGACCGTGGCGCGCCGCACCAGCTCGGCGCCGCGCCGGGTGTTCGAGAACACCAGCGTCTTCACCCCCGCCAGCGCCAGCGCCAGCGCCACCTGCGCCGCCTCGGCGGTCGCGCTGCGACGGCGACCAGCGCCGCCCGGCAGGTCGGGCGGACGCCACACCACCACCTCGCGCGGGCCCCGCGGCGCGTCGTCGGCCTCGACGGCATGCGCAGGGCGTCCGCTCAAGCGACGCAGGTGCTGCGCCGGGTTGCCGATGGTGGCGGAGGCGGCGACCACGCCCGGCGCGGCACCGAACGCCGCCGCCAGACGCAGTGCCCGCCGCACCACGTTGGCCACGTGTACACCGAGGACGCCGCGGTACGCGTGGAGCTCGTCGATGACCAACCAACGCAAGGCACCGAGGAGGTCACGCCAGCCATGCGCGAAGGGCAGCAGGCCGTAATGGAGCATGTCGGGGTTGGTGATGACGACGCGCGCCCGATCGCGTGCGGCGCGGCGCGCCTTGTTCGGCATGTCGCCGTCGTAACGCACGATCGCGTCCGGATCGAGATCGAGGCGGACCGCGAGCTCGCGCCAGCGCTCCTCCTGATCGGCAGCCAGGGCCTTGGTCGGCATGAGCGCCAGGGCGGTCTGCCCACCCGCGAGCGCGGCCATGATCGGCAGCTGGTAGACGAGCGACTTGCCCGAGGCGGTGCCCGTGGCGACCACGACGTCGTGGCCCGCTGCCAGGAGCTGGAGCGCGCGCGCCTGATGGGCGTAGGGGCGCAGGTCCAGGCGGGCGAGCAGCGCATCCCACGGCGCACCCGCCGCAAGGTGATGCGCTCGCCGAGGCGGCAGGAAGGCGTAGGCAGCCACCTGCGCGTGCCCCTCGCCAACGCCCGCCAGCCAGGCGTGGAAGGAATCGCCGTTCAGGGACGGGGCAGCGGCGTGCACGCTCGAGGCTACCGTGTCGATGCCGATCTTCGCGCGCCCGTACGTGCTTGCTAGGCTCGGGCATGGCTTCACTGCCGATGCTGAGCTTCGTCCTCGCGCTCGGCTACGCCCTGTTGGCGTTGCTGTTGAGCCTGACACTGCTGCGCGACGGGCGCGCGCGGCGGCCAGGCGCGGCCCGTGCCTGGCTGCCGGTCGACGTGGTGCTGCCGGCGCGCAACGAGGCGTCGGCCCTCCCCGCAACGCTGGCATCGCTGCTGGCGCAGGACTACCCGGGAGCGTTCACCGTGTGGGTCGTCGATGACCGCTCCGACGACGGCACCGCCGACGTCGTGCGTGCGGCCGCCGAGCGCGACCGGCGGGTGCGGTTGGTGTCGGTTCGCACACCCTCGCGACGCCTGGCGCCGAAGGTCCACGCGGTCGCCTGCGGGATCGCCGCGGGCTCGGCGCCCTGGATCGTCACCACCGACGCCGACTGCCGCTTCGAGCGCGGGTGGCTGCGCGCGCTGCTCGCCAGCGCCGACGTCAACGACGTGATGGTGGCGGGCTACGTCGAGACGGCGCGACCCGGACGGGCCCGCGGCCTGCTGGGGCACGTCGAGGCGGTCGATTGGGCCTCGCTGATGCTGACCAACAGCGCGCTGTTGCGCCTCGGTGCGCGCGTGGCGAGCTCGGCCAACAACCAGGCCTACCGGCGCGCCGCCTTCGAGGCCGCCGGCCGCTTCGGCGTGGCAGGTCGGGCGCCGTCGGGCGACGAAGACCTGCTGACCCAGCGCCTCGGCGCCCTCCCGGGCGCCAGCGTCGCCTTCGCTGACGCGCCCGAGGCGCGCGTGCTCACCGAGGCGGCCGGCTCCTGGCCGCAGTTCGTGCGCCAGCGACGGCGCTGGGTGTCGCGCTACCAGCACCCGCAGCACTACCACCCGGGCTTCCTGGCCGGCATCGCCTGGTTGGGGCTCCACAGCCTGTCGCTCGCCCTGGCGACGCTGACCGCGCCGTGGTGGCCGGCTGGCCAGGGCTGGCTGTTGGCCTCCTGGGCGGTGGTGCTGCCGGTCGTCCTGACGGGCATGCACCTGGGCTTGGCCCGGCTCGGCAGGCGTGACCTGATGGGATGGCCGGTGGTGGCGTGGGCCCTGCTCCATCCCTTCCTGATCGCGCTGTCAGCGTTGTGGGCAGGGCTGCGGCCGGGGTCGTGGCGGGCCGGCGCCGAGGCCTACCGCCTACGCCTGTGGCGGGCGTGGTGGCGACGCGCCTGGCGCCGGCGCGTGTCCGGCAACGCCTCCTGAGCATCCGGTCGGGACGGTCGGAGCGGCACCCGGAGGGTCGTCGGCGGCCGCGGCCGGGCCGCGGCCGGGCCGCGGCCAGCGCGCGCCGCGGACCACCCCGACGACGTCGCGTGACGACCGATGCTACGGTGGAGGGCACGCGCTGCGGTCCACCATGGCCGTGCGCCCGGCGCTCGCGCGCCGACCAGGACAGCCATGCGCATCGCGCTCTTCACCGAGACGTTCCTGCCGAAGATCGACGGTATCGTCACGCGTCTGGTGCGTACGCTCGACCATCTGCGCGAGCTGGGGCACGAAGCGCTGGTGTTCGCACCCCACGACCCGCCCCGCAGCTACGCCGGACACAAGGTGGTGCGCGTGCCGGCGTTCTCCTTCCGGCCCTGGTACCCGGAGTTGTTCCTGGGCCTACCGCGCCCGCGTCTGGGCCGCGAACTCGACGCCTTCGAGCCGGACGTGGTGCACGTCGTCAACCCGGTCATCTTGGGCCTGTGGGGGACCATGGTGGCACGGCAACGCGACCTGCCGCTGCTGGCGAGCTTCCACACCGACATCACCCAGTACGCGGTCCACATGCGACTGGCCTTCCTGAGCCCCGTCTCGCGCGTCTTCCTGCGCGACGTGCACAACCAGGCGCACGTCAACCTGTGCCCCTCGCAACCGATGGTGGACGCCGCCCGGACGCTCGGGATCCGGCGCGTACGGCTGTGGCCGAAGGCGGTCGACACCGTCCGCTATCACCCGAGGAACCGCGACCCGGCGATGCGCGCGCGGCTCTCCGACGGGCATCCCGAGGCCCCCTTGATGCTCTACGTGGGCCGGCTCTCGCACGAGAAGCGCCTGGACTGGTTGCACGAACCCTTGCGACGGCTGCCCGGGGTGCGGCTGGCCTTCGTCGGCTCGGGCCCCGCCGAGAGCGAGTTGCGTCATCGCTTCGCGGACACGGCCACGGTCTTCACCGGTTACCTTGCGGGCGACGAGCTGGCCGCCGCCTACGCTTCGGCCGACGTCTTCGCCTTCCCGTCCGACACCGAGACGCTCGGCTTCGTCGCGATGGAGGCGATGGCGTCCGGCGTCCCCGCCGTCGGCGCGCGGGCCGGTGGCATCCCCGACGTGATCGAGCACGAGGTGAACGGTCTGCTGTTCACGCCCGGCGACGCGGACGACCTGACCCGGCAACTGGGGCGGTTGCTGTTCGACACCGACCTGCGCACGCGCGTGGCGGCACGAGCGAGGGCCGACATGGAGCGATGGTCCTGGCGGGCGTCCACCGAAGCGCTCGTGGCGTACTACCGGAAGGCCCTCGAGGTGCATGCGCGCTTCGAGCCCCCCAGCGACGCGCGCGACCGACGGGAACGCGATCAGAGCCGCGGTAGCACGACCGGGCCGCCCGACGATCCGAACACCTCGACCTCGGTGCGGTAGGCGCGCTCGAGCCGCGACTCGGTAAGCACCTCGTCCACCGGCCCGGCCGCCGCCACGCGACCCGCGTCGAGCAGCACCACCTCGTCACAGGCCCGCGCCACGAGGTTCAGGTCGTGCAGCACGAGCAGCACGCCAACGCCACCGCTGGCGGCGTCGCGCGCCGCGCGTAGCAGCTCGGCCTGGTAGCGCAGGTCGAGATGGCTGGTCGGTTCGTCCAGCACGAGCAGGCGCGGTTCCTGGGCCAGCGCCCGGGCCACCACCACGCGTTGTCGCTCGCCACCCGAGAGTCGCTCCACCGGCCGCTCGGCGATCTCCCACACGCCGGTCTGCCGCAGCGCACGCTCGACCACCGCCTCGTCGTCCGATCCAGCGCTGCCCCACGGCCCGCGATACGGCGTGCGGCCCATGCGCACCACTTCGATGGCCAGGTACCCCTCCGGGAGCTGCGCGCCCTGCTGGACCACCGCCAGCAGCTGCGCCAGCGAGCGCCGCCCGTACCGCTCGAGCGGACGGCCGGCGATGAGGACCTCCCCAGCCTCGCGCCGCAAGACCTTGGAGATGACGTGCACCAGCGTCGACTTGCCGGCGCCGTTGGGCCCGATCAGGCCCAGCACGTCACCCGCGCGCAGGCACAGGTCGACACCTCGCAGCACGCTGCGGGCGCCGTACCCGGCGCGCACGCCGCGCAGCCGCAGCACCTCGCCGGCGGCTGCCTGCGGCGCCGCGCCCAGCGCACCCGGAGGGCGCCTCACGCAGCGCTCCGGCGTCGCAGCAGCACCAGGAAGAAGGGCGCCCCGACCAGCGCGGTGACGACGCCCACCGGCAGCTCGGCGGGCGCGATCACGGTCCGCGCCACGAGGTCGGCGAGCACCATGAAGCCCGCCCCCCACAGCGCCGCGATCGGCAGCAGCCGGCGGTGATCCGGCCCCAGCGCCAAGCGCACGGCGTGCGGCACCACCAGCCCGACGAAGCCGATCACGCCAGCGACGCTCACCGCAGCCGCCGTGGCGAGCGTTGCGGCAGCGACCACGCTCAGCTTCAAGCCCTCGACGTGCACACCGAGCTGGGCCGCGGCGGGCTCGCCGAGCTGCAGCACGTCGAGTGCACGCGCCGCAGCCAGCAGGACGATCGCTGCTAGCAGCAGCGGCGGCAGCATGCTGCCGACGCGCTCCCACGACGCGAACGCCAGGCTCCCAAGCAACCACGTGAGGATGCTGGCGGCCTGCTCTCGCGCCGCCAACAGCAGGAACGAGGTGCCTGCGGCCAGGCACGAGCCCACCACCACGCCGGCCAGCACCATCGGCACCACCGGCAAGGACCAACCGCGACGCGCCAGCAGCACCACCACCGCCACCGTCAGCCCTGCGCCGAGGAACGCGGCCGCCGGCACCCCGAGACCGCCGAGCAGGCCCAAGCCGCCGCCGGCCAGCATGGCCAACGCCGCCGCGAAGCCGGCGCCGCTGGCCGCCCCCAGCAGGTACGGATCGGCCAAGGGGTTGCGGAACACGCCTTGGAAACCGGCGCCGGCCAGCGCCAACGCCGCGCCCACCAGCGCCGCCAACGTCACCCGCGGCAGCCTGATCTGCCACACGATCGTGTCCACCACCCGTTGCCGCGCGTCGGGCGCGACCGCATCGGGCGCGACCGCATCGGGCTGCGGGGCCGAACCGACCAGGTCGCGCAGCGCCGCCTCGACCCCTCGCGCCGAGGCCGCCACCACCTCGCCGGCGCCCACCGGCACGCTCCCGCTACTGGCCGCCACGACCAGCACCAGCGCGAGCGCCGCGACCGAGCCCGCCAGCGGCCCCCCGAGCCGACGCACGCCGACGCGCCGTGCGCTGACCGGCACGACGCTCATCGGCGTACCGTGGGCGCCACGGGTCTCAGAACGCCTCCGGGTGGAACAGCCGCGCGAGCACCTCGAGCGCCTCGGCCACGCGCGGACCCGCGCGGCTCAGCATGTCGCCCTCGACCGCCTCGAGCTCGTACACGCGCCCGTCGCGCACCGCCCGGATCGTCCCCCAACCGGGCCGAGCGCGCACCGCGGCGAGGTCGACGCCATACGCGGCGTCGGCCAACACGATGACCTCGGGATCGGCCGCCACGACGAACTCCGGATCGACCAAGGGGAAATCACCCAGGTCGCCGGGCACCACGTTGGCGCCACCAGCGAGGGTGATGAGCGTGCCGATGAAACTCTCGGGCCCCACCGAGTAGGGTGACGGGTCGACCTCGTAGAACACCGTCGGTGGCGCACGGCCTACGACGCGCGCCGACACGGCGTCGAGGTCGGCCTGCAGGCGCTCGACCAGCTCGCCGGCGGCCTCCGACGTGCCGAGCAGCGCACCGAGCCGCTCGGCCAGCTCGAAGATCTCACCCAAGCGCTGCGGGGTGCCGGCGTACACGGGGATGCCCAAGGCGGCGACGGCGTCGGCCGCGCCGCTGAACTCGTCGACCAGCACGAGGTCCGGCGACAGCGCGACGAGCGCCTCCAGGTCCGGCGCGAAGGCGCTGCCCAGGTCGGGCAGCGAACGCACCGCCGGTGGGTAGTCGCTGAAGGTGTCGCGGCCGACGAGGCGCTCGCAGGCACCCAAGGCGCAGACCGTCTCGGTGTGGCTCGGGACCAGGCTCACCAAGCGCTGCGGCGCGGCCTCCAGCCGCACCTCGCGATCCAGGTCGTCGCGCACGCTGAGCGGCCAGGTGGCGCAAGCGAGACCCGCGAGCAACAGCAACCCGGCGACGGCGACGATGCGCCGGGAGCGTCCGACCGCGCTGGCTAGGGGGGGAATGCTTCGCTTCACAAGGCCTCCAAGGGCGCTTGCGAGTCGGGAACGTCCGTCGCGCTGCGGCTGACGGACGGCAGGCGGTCGGCAGGAGCCGCCGCGTGCTGCCCTTCCTCGTCCGCGCAAGGGGTGCAGTCGCCCGCGTGTGGCGATCGGACTCGGCCTCACGGCCATCACCGTTGCGGGACAGTGCCGGGTTCGCACCGGACTTCCCCACACACGAACGCTCGCAGCCTACGCTGGCCGGAGGCGGCGGTCAATCCCGCGCACTCGCTCAGTGTGGTCGTTGCCGGAGCGAGGCCCGCGACGCCCCGGCGCGTGGTACCTTCGCGCGTGCTGCGGCTGGACGACCTGCCTGCCCTCACCCGCACCGACGCCGCCGCGTTCACGCCCCCACCCCGCTTCGGCAGCGTCGACCTGGCCAGCTTCCGACCCCACCACCCGAGCCAAGCCCAGGCAAAGGAGCGCGTGCGCGCCTTCGCGACGGCCTGCGTCGACGATGCTCCGTCGCCCTGGTGGCGGCGGCCCTGGCGGCGGCCGTGGGGCCGGCCGTGGGGCCGGCCGCCCGACGAGGACGCGCTGCCCGGGCTCTACCTCGACGGTGGCTTCGGCGTCGGCAAGACCCACCTGTTGGCCGCGGCGTACTTCCTCGCGCCCACCCGCAGCAAGCGCTACGTGTCGTTCCAGCAGCTCCTGCACGTGATCGGCGTGCTGGGGATGCCCGCCGCCAAGGAACGCCTGGGCCGCGTGCGGCTGCTGTGCCTGGACGAGTTCGAACTCGACGACCCCGGCAACACGCTGATCGTGAAGACCTTCCTGGCGCACGTCTTCGAACAGGGTGGGGCGGTGATCACGACCTCCAACACGGCGCCCGAGGCGCAGGGACGGGGCCGCTTCAACGCCGACGACTTCCGCCGCGAGATCCAGTCGATCGCAGCGCGCTTCGAGGCGCTGCGCATCGAAGGGCCCGACGCCCGCCGCACCAGCCAGGACGGGCAGCTGTTGCACCCGAGCGAGCTGCCCAACGCCGGTCCCAGCCTCGTGCGCACCGACTGGAGCGGCCTGTTCGGACACCTGCGCCGCCACCACCCGGCGCGTTACCGGGCGCAGCTAGAGATGCTGCCTGGCCTGGCGGTGACGGGCGCCACGCGCGTCGCCGACCAGAACGACGCGTTGCGGTTGGTCCACTTCGTCGATACGCTCTACGACCTGCGCGTGCCGCTGTGGTTGGCCGCGGACGAGGCTGGCGCCGCGCCCCGGCGAGGGCCCTCGCAGGTGGCGGCACGGCGCGTCCCCGACGAGGGCATCCCGCCACTGCTGGGCTTGTTCGACCCGTTGTACCGCCACGGCGCGTACGCAACGAAGTATCAGCGCTGCGCCTCACGCCTGGCCGAGATACTGGCCGAAGCGCGTGCCCTGGGGCTTCAGCCGGCGCCAGCGCGGCGCGCCCACAGGGCGTAGAGCGGATCGCCCGCGACTGGGGCATAACGCTTCGCCTCGACCTGGCCGAAGCTCCCGGCCTCGTCGAAGTACGAGCGCACCAGGCGATGGTGGGCGGGGTCGTCCGACGCGCGCCAGGCCAGCACCGCCTTGGTCGGGAACATGCGGGTCGAGAACGCCACCACGAAGGGTGCCCCCGGGCGGAGCACGCGGCCCACCTCCCTGAACAGTTCGATCGGCCGCGTGAGGTACTGGACCGACACCGTGCACACCGCCGCGTCGAAGGCCGCCGCCTCACAGGGCAGCCTGGGATCGCGGTTGACGTCGTGCAGGAAGGCTTCATCGACGCGCGGGTTGCGCGCCAACTCCTCGGCGTTGAGACCGATGCCAACGACGTGCGCGAGGTGCTCGGGCAGGTGCGATTCGATGCCGGCCAGGAGGTCGAGCACCCGACCCCCGTTCGGCACGAGCGCCGCGTACCAGCTGCGCGCCACCTCGCGGGCCTCGTGGTCGAGGTGCGACGCGAGGCGCGGATGCTCGTAGAACAGCGCATCGGGCCGCTCGTCGTCACGCACGAAGAACTCGGGTAGCAGCTCACTCACAGGCATGAGTGTGACCCACCGCGGGGCCCTCGCGCTGGGCGCGGGCACACGGTTCGGGACACATGCGCAGCCAGCGGCGCTGCCGCGCTCAGCCCGTTTCGTCAATCGAACCGTCGCCGCGACCGAGGCCAGGCCCCTCACCCCAGCGCAGCTTCAAACGCAGCACCTCGAAGGCGCTCCGCTCGCTCGCGATCAGCTGCAGCGCGTCGCGCGCCGCGCGCACCTCGATGCGATCGCCATGACGCAGGTCGAGCCGTTCCTGACCGTCGAGCACCAAGGCCATCTCGTCGACCGCACTCAACAGCTCGAGACCGAGCACGCTCAAGCCCGAGAGCACGATGGGCCGGTTGGTGAGGCTGTGGGGCGCGATCGGCGTGACGACCATCGCCCGCAGGTCCTGGCTGAGGATGGGCCCGCCGAGCGAGAGCGAGTAGGCGGTGGAGCCGACCGGGGTCGACACCACGAGGCCGTCGGCGCGGTACTCGCTGGCGGCTCGACCGTCGACCGAGAGGCGCAGGTGCGCCAACCTGGTGATGACGCCCTGAGCGAACATGACGTCGTTGAGGGCGTGGCGCGGCGTGCCGTCGCCCCGCAGCCGGACCTCGAGCATCATCTTCGGTGACACGGGCCATGCCGGGGCGTGCCCGCCCGTCGCATAGCGCTCGATCTCGTCGGCAGCGAACGCGGCCAGGAACCCGAGCTTGCCCAGGTTGACGCCGACCACCGGCGTGTTGGCCCCCACCAGCCGCCGGGCGGTCGACAGCATGGTCCCGTCACCGCCGACGGCCACGACCAAATCCGCATCCAGGTCGCGCAGCGGCTGCTCGCCAGCGAGGTCGAGGATCACCTCGGGACCGGCCTCCTCGAAGGCCTTCGCAAGGCGGACCGCTACCGGATGGGCGGCGGGCTTGAAGCGGGTGCTGACCACGACGACGCGGCCCAGCGTGTGCGCCGGTCGTTCGAAACGGTGCTCGTTCATGGTACCGACGCCGCGCCCGCTGGCAGCTTCTCCAGCACCCGCTCGATCACCTGGTCGAGGTCGAGCGCGTCGGTGTCGATGTGGTGCGCATCGGGCGCTGGCGCCAACTGCCGCGCGTCGAGCGCGTCACGGCGCGCCATGGCGGCGGCCACCGCGGCCAGATCGGTGTCGCGCTCGCCGGCCCGGCGCCGCGCGCGCTCCTCGAGCGAGGCCGTCAGGTAGAACTTGTGGCGGGCGTCGGGGAACACGGTCGAGCCCATGTCGCGCCCGTCGATGGCGAAGGGCGGCGGCACCCGGCGAAGCTGCTCGCCGACCCACGCCCGCACGGACGGGTGCGCGGCGACCTGCGACACGCCGGCGTCCACCGCGGCCGTGTGAAGCGCGTCGCTCACGTCCTCGCCGTCGAGGCGCACGCGGTTCGCCGTCGTCCCCGGCTCCAGCGCCACGGCGTGGCCCGCCAGGGCAGCCATGACCGCCGCCTCGTCGCCCGGGTCGATGCCGGCGCGGGCAACCAGCAAGGTGGCAGCGCGGTAGAGCAAGCCGCTGCTCACGAAGGGCACCCCCAGGGCGTGCGCCACCCCCCTCGCCACCGACGACTTGCCCGAAGCCGCCGGACCGTCGATCGTGATCACGCCCAGATCGGCGCGCGCAGCACGTGTCACGCGACCACCTCCACCCCCACGCCGACACTGGCGAGATCGTCCCAGAAGCGCGGGTAGGTCTTGCCGACACAACCCGGATCGTCAATCACCACGCCGGGCCAGCGCACGCCGAGCAGCGCGAACGCCATCGCCATGCGATGGTCGCCGTACGTCGCCACCACGCCGGGCCGCGGCGCTGCCTCCAGCGGCCACACGCTCAGCCCGTCGTGACGTTCCTCGACGCTGGCGCCCAGTCGTCGCAGCTCGATGGCCACGGCGCGCAGCCTGTCGGTCTCCTTGATGCGCAGGTTCCAAACGTGCTCGATGTGCACCGGCGCGTCGGCGCCGAGGGCTAGCACGGCCACGGTCTGGGCTTGGTCCGGGCAGGCGTTGAGGTCGAAGCGGCCGCCGCGCAGGCGCCCGTCCGCCGGACCGCGCAGCTCGATCGCGTCCGCTCCGCGCGTTACCTCGCAGCCCATGCGTTCCAGCCCCTCCAGCAACGCGACGTCGCCTTGCACGCTGTCCGCGCCCACGCCGCGGGTGGTGACGCGTCCGCCGCGCAGCGCCGCGGCAGCCCAGAAGTATCCCGCCGCCATCGCGTCGCCCTCGACCTGGTACACACGCGGCCGGTAGCGTCCTGCGGGCACCCGGAAGCGCCGGTAGCCGTCGCGCTCGACGTGCGCCCCGAAGGTGGCCATCACCGCCAACGTCATGTCGACGAAGGGTCGCGATTGCAGCGCGCCCGTCACCTCGAGCGTGAGCGGCGCGCGCGCGTACGGGGCCGCCAGCAGCAGACCCGAGAGGTACTGCGACGAGCGATCACCGGCGACGGCGACGCTGCCGCCGGGGAGGCCGTCGGCCTGCACCACCACCGGCGGGCAGCCGTTGCCGCGCTCGCTGCGGGCATCGACGCCGAGCGCCCGCAGCGCCTCCAACTGATCCTCGATGGGGCGCTCGCGCATGCGTTCGGTGCCGTCCAGGCGGAAGCGACCACGCCCCAGGCAGACCGCCGCGCAGAGGAACCGTAGCGCCGTGCCCGAGAGGCGCACGTCGAGCTCGGCGCCGGCGCTCGGCCAGCGCCCCGCGACGCCGTCGACCGCCAGGTCCACGCCCGACCGGCGCTGGCCCCGCGCCTCGCTGCGCACCCCCAGCCGCTCCAGCGCCGCGCGCATGACCTCGGCGTCCTCCGCCACCAGCGCGCCGCGCAACAGGCTCTCGCCCTCGGCCAGGGCGGCGCACAGCAAGGCCCGGTTGGTGAGGCTCTTCGAGCCTGGCACCACCACCTCGGCGTCGAGGGCAGGCGGAGGCGCGAGCGCGATACGGGCTGCCATGGTCGTGCACCAGCCTAACCCGCGGCAGCCACTCGAGCCCGGGCCCGGGCCCTCACGGTTGCTGCGCGGTCGGTGGCCAGCCGGTCACCCTACCCCCGAGGGCGCTCCGGTCTGCTACCATGGCACGGCTCGCGGCACGACACAGCCCGTGCCGCTCGAGGCGAGGAGAACCATGAAGAAGGACATCCATCCCAAGATGGTCCCCTGCAAGATCATCTGCGAGGGCCAGGTGGTGCTGGAGACGTACAGCACCCGCCCCGAGATCCACGTCGACGTCTGGTCGGGCAACCACCCGTTCTACACGGGCCAGCAGCGCTTCATCGACACGGAAGGCCGGGTCGAGAAGTTCCAGAAGCGCTTCGGCGACTCCTATCGCCGCAAGCGCTGAACACGCCCTCTTCAGCGTTCGCAGTCGCGGGCCTCGGCGCCCGGCTCAGGCCGGCACCGAGGCCCGCACGCTGGTGCCTTCGCCGACCTCGCTCTCGATCTCGAAGCGGCCTCCGCGCGCCTCGACGCGCTCGCGCATCTGCCGCAAACCTAGGCCACCGGCGCTGGTGACCCGGTCGGCGACCTCGCTGGGATCGAAGCCGCGACCGTCGTCGAAGACCTCGATCTCGACCATCCCGTGCGCGTCGACCCCCACGCTGACCCGCACCGAGCGCGCACCGGCGTGCTTCGCCACGTTGTTCATGGCCTCCTGGAAGATCCGGAACAGGACCGCCTCGGACTTGAGGCTCAGCTCGGGCAACGCCGGCACCTGCAGCTCCAGCGAGATGTCGTTCTGTTGCCCGAAATCCGAGGCGTAACGACGCAGCGTCTCGACGAAGCCGTGCCGCTCGAGGTCGACGGGGCGGAGCGCGAAGATCGAGCGGCGGATCTCGCGGATCATCTCGCGAATCGTGGCCCGCGCCGCCTGGAGTTCGCGTTCGGTGGCATCCGGATCGCGGTGCAAGAGCCGTGTCGCCAGGTCGAGCTTGAGCCCCGCGAACGCCAGCGATTGCGCGACGCCGTCGTGGATCTCGCGCGCGATGCGGTTGCGCTCCTCGACGATGGCGAGCTCCTCGGACTGCAGGTAGGCGCTGGCGTTGCCGACGGCCAGGCTGAGCTGGCCCGCCAGCAGACCCAGGAAGGGCAGGCTGGCATCGCTGCCATGGCCCGGCTCGTCGTGCGCCAGGACGATCACCCCGAGCAGCCGCTCGTCGTTCGACAGCGGCAGCAGCACGGCGCTGCCGGCGTCGTGAAGCAAGGGGCCGCTGGCCTGGCGCTCGGCGCTGGCGAGGGCGGCCAGCACCAAGGGCTCGCGACCCGCAGCGGCGCGGCCGATCAACCCCTCGCCCGGCCGGATCGGCAGCGGCGCCGGGCGCCACGGCTCGAAGCCCTGCCGGCCCAGTCGCACGGCGATCCGCAGCTCCAGGGTGCCGTCGTCGTCACTAAGGTAGACCCCGGCTCGCTGGGCGCCCACACGGCCGGCCATGCGCGACACCAACGTGCTCAGCAGCCGCGCCAGGTTGCCCTCGGCACGAATCGAGCGATCCACCTCGAACAGGGTCAGGAGGTCGCGCGTGCGGCCTTGCACCGCTTCGGCCGCGGCCGCGAAGTCGGCGGCGAGGATGCGCAGCGTCTCGCGCTGCTTCTCGTCTGGCGCGACGTCGAAGCTGGCCTGCAGGCTGCCCTCGTGACGGCCGCCCCAACGCAGCGCCAACACCAGCGTGGCGCCGCCGTCGGGTTCGCCCAGCACGGCCGAGGCGTGCCCGGCCCGCATCAACCGCGCGTCGCGCTGCAGCGCGGCGCGCTCGGCCGCCGCGCGCCCGGCGTCGCCCAGGTCGTCGGCGTGGACCGACACGACGCCCGAGCCGACCACCACCGCTCCAAACCGTGCGCCGGTCACCTCGCGCACCCCGCGGCTGGCGGCTTCGACGGCACGCTCCAGGTCGGGCGCCGCTGCGAACTGCTCGGTCACCCGCTGCAACGCACCGAGCACCGAGTGCGCGTCCTGGAGTTCACGGAAGAGCCGTTGGAGCTCCACCTGGGCACGCTCCCGCGTGCGCACCTCGTAGGCGATCCAGGTGAGCGTGACGTACGTGGCGATGGGGCCGAGCACGCTGTAGAAGAGCAGCTGCGACCAGAAGCGCCAACTGGCGCCGCCCAACGGCACCACCGCCAGCTGGTGCACAAGCACCACCCCGACGATGGCGAGGGGCAGCCAGATCCGCGCCAAACGCACCTGCGCGTAGAGGCTGTGCCGCGGGGCGGGTACCACGGTCTCCGTCCCGGCCACCGCTTTCCGTCGCACGCTTGCGGTCACGGCCATACGCCGCAGGCTACCACCCGTGGCCTCGCGCCCAGGGCGTCCGTGCAGCACGATGCACCGGCGCCTCGCGAGGGCGATCGACGGCAGCGCCGGACCGGGGCCGCGGCGCCGGCACGGGCGCGCCGCGGGCAGGCCACCGGCGCGACCCGGCAAGCCGGGTACACTGCCCCCCATGACCGATGGTGTGCGTGCGGAACGCGCGTCTCCCCCGAGCCCGAGTTTCGACCCAGCGCGCGGACCGCGTGCCACCGTCCAGCGGGACGGCGTCACCTTCACCTTGCTGGGCACGGCCCACGTCTCGAGCGCCAGCGCGGACGAGGTGCGAGACGCCATCGCCGCGGGCGCGTTCGATGCGGTCGCCGTGGAGCTCGACGCGGCCCGCCACGCCGCCATCACCGACCCCGACCGCTGGGCCAAGGTCGACCTGTTCCAGATCCTCAAGCAGGGCAAGATGGGCATGGTGGCGGTGAGCCTGGCTTTGGGCGCCTTCCAGCAGCGGCTCGCCGATCAGCTGGGCATCCAGCCGGGTGCCGAGATGCGCGCCGCCGTCGAAGGCGCGGCTAGCCGCACGCTGCCGCTCCTGCTCATCGACCGTGACCTAGGCGTCACCCTGCGCCGCGTCTCCGCCAGCGTGCCGTGGTGGCAACGGCCAGCGCTCTTGATGGGCGTGGTCGCCAGCGCCTTCTCGCGCGAGCAGATCGCCCCGGAGGAGATCGAGCAGCTCAAGCAGGGCGACATGCTGGAAGCCACCTTCGCCGAGTTCGCGGAGCGCGAGGAGCGGCTCTACACGCCCCTCATCCGCGAACGCGACCGCTACATGGCCGGCCAGCTCGAGCGTCAGGTGCTCGCAGCGCCGGCCGCGGAGCGGCCCAGCTCGGTGCTGGTGGTGATCGGCGCCGGCCACCTGGCCGGCTTGACGCGCGAGTTGGACCCGGAGGCGGAAGCCAGCACCGACACGAGCGCGAAGGCCAACGGACCGGCACGGCCTCGGCGCCCAGCCCGCGACGACCTCGCCCAGCTGGAGCGCACGCCGCCGCCGCACCCGCTCGTGCGGCTGCTGCCCTGGCTGCTGGTGGCTGCCATCCTCTCCGGCTTCGCGCTCGGATTCCGCCGCGAGCCTGACCTGGGCATCCGTCTGATGCTCGAGTGGATGCTGATCAACGGTGGCTTGGCCGGCATCGCGACCATCGTCGCCCTGGCGCACCCGCTCACGGTGCTCGGGACCGCGCTGGCCGCACCGTTCACCTCGCTCAACCCGCTGATCGGCGCCGGCTTCGTGGCCGCCGGTCTGGAGCTGTGGCTGCGCAAGCCCAGCGTCGGCGACCTGCAACGCCTGCGTTTCGACGTGACGAAGGCGCGCGGCTGGTGGTCCAACCGCGCTGCCCGCGCCTTCCTGGTCTTCCTGCTGGCCACGCTCGGCTCCGTGCTGGGCACCTACCTGGGCGGCTTCCGCATCCTCGACGGCCTGTTGCGCTGAACCCTCAGCCACGGCGGGTGCGCCGCGCGGGCGCCCCGAGCAGCACCTCTTGGCCTCAGGGAGCGCCCTGCAGCACCCACTCCGCGTAGCCGTCGACGAAGGTGAAGGCCGTGTCCGCGGCACCCTCTGCCAACAGGTAGCGCAGGAAGTCGAGCACGTCGTCTTCGCTCGAGCCGTCGAAGACCTCGCCGCCCGAGAGGCCCTCGAAGCGGCCGTCCTCGACCACCGGGAGCACCTCCTCGGCGATCGGCGCCGCGCCGCGCAGCTCGCGCAGCAGCATGGCCACCACGACGTTGGGCTGCGGCAGGTCGCGGGGACCGAACAGCACCTGTTCTGTCTCGAGCGCCAACAGGCTGACGTCGCGACCGACCAGCCGCCGCACCGGCTCGGCCTCACCGGCGACCTCGACCGCCTGCGCGGCCTCGGCCTGCAAGCCCTCGCCCTCGGCCCGCACGACCAGACCGTAGCGACCCGCAGGCAGGTCCTGTGGGAGTTCCAGCCGCGCCACCTCGACCACGAAGCCGATCGCGCCGGCGGGCACGTCGACCTCCCGCTCGGCGCTGGCGACCACGGTGCCATCGTCGGCCTCCAGCTCGGCTCGAAGCAGGAGCAGCCGCGGCAGCGCGTCGCCCTCCGTGGTCACCTCGAAGCGCACCACCAGCGGATCGCCGGGTCGGGGCGTGTCGAGCGTCGGACCGCGGCGACCGAGCTGAAGGCTGGCAGCGCCGCTGATGGCGATCGGCGGCAGCGGCGCCCGCAACGCCGCGGCCCGTTCGGTCGCCTCGCGCACCCGCGCCGGGAGGGCGGCCGGGTGATCGGGGTTGGCGGTCGCGGCGGCCGCGTAACGCTCGAAGGCGTCGGCCGCAGCCGAGCGCTCGCCGCGCGCCTCTTCCAAGATCGCCAGTGCGTACGGGACACCGAGCGCCTCCGGGAAGCGCCGCTCGGCCTCGACCAGATCGACGACCGCCTCGGGTTCGACCCGCGGATCGTAGCGCAGGGCCTCGCGGTAGGTCGCGAGCGCGTCGTCCAGGCGGTCGCTGACCACCTCGACCAGCCCCAGGTTGTAGCGGGCGATGAACTGTGACGGGTCGAGCGCCAACGCGCGGAGGCTGGCGGCCTCGGAGCGCTCGAGGAAGCCGAGCAGGTAGAGCGCCCAGCCGTAGTTCGTCCAGTACAGGTCGCTCTCGTCGTCGAGCTCGAGCGCGACGGCCAAGGCTTGGGCCGCACCCAGGGCGTCGTCACGGTCGAAAGCCAGGAACGAGCGACGCTCGAAGGCGTACGTCAGGAACGGCGCCGCCCGCTCGAGGCGAGCCAGCAGGGCGTCCTCCTGGACGGGGTCGTCGGCCAGGTTGGCCGTCACCGCGCCGAGCAGCAGACCGGCTGCGCTCGCGCCTTCGTCCGCGAGGAGGGCGTCGCGATCGGCCCCGGCAAGATCGGCCGCGTCGGTCGCCTGCCGGTAGGCGGCGCGAAGCGCCGGGCCAGCGTCGTAACCAGGCTGCGCCACCGCCCGGTCGAAGGCCGCTTGCGCCGTCGCCGTCTCGCCCTGGTTGTGGGCGATGGTGCCTGCCCAGGCGTAACCGACGGGCGACCCAGCGACACCGAGCAGGTCGAAGGCCTCACCCGCGGCGACGAGATCGCCGATGTTGAGGAGCGCCACGGCGTACGTGGCCAGGCGGTCGAGGTCGCTCCCCTCGCCCGGGCCGTCGCGGCCCTCGATCGCGTCGCGCAGCAGCGTCGCCAGCGCCGCCGCCCGCGGCGGCAGTGGCGCCTCCTCGGCGGCCTGCTCGAGCGCGGCCAGCGCGTCGCTGGGCAGGCCGGCCGCCACCAGGCCGACCGCACGGCCGAGCGCGCCGTCGCTGCCTGCCATGTCGAGCGGCCCCTGCACCTCCACCGGGCGCTGCAACCAGCGGCCCACCAGCACTGCGGCGCGATCGGCCAGCGCACCGGGATCCTCACGCGTGCCGCGAACGACGCCGCTTCGCTGGCCCTCGCGACGGTCGAGCCAGAGCCGCAGCACGAGGTCGTCACCTTCGGCTCGCAACGTGCCGCTGAGCGCCGCCTCGGCCCCGCTCACGCCGCGCAGGAGCCAGGCGCCGTTGCGACCCGCCAGGGCAGGATCGTCGATCAGCACGATGGGATTGATGAAGCCCTCGGGCGCCACGAGCGGCACCACGAGCGCGGGACTGGCCGCAGGGCCGATCACGTCGGGACCGAGGCCGTGCGCCACCCGGTCGGCGAGCACAGCGCCAAGGGCGGCGTCGTTGGCCTGGAACGGATGCACGATCAACGGTGCGGCGGCGACCGCACCGGCGAACGTGAGGAACAACGTCAGCAGCACTCTAGGCATGCGGTGACCTCCACGTCGCGTCACGCTAGCACGCGTCTGCATGAGCGTTCGGAGCGCAGCGCGCCGTCACCAATGCGCTACTGGAGCAGGGTCTCGAACTCCTCCAGCAGGGCCTCGGCCTGGACGACCGAGCGGCACACGATCAGGATCGTGTTCTGCCCCGCCAGCGTGCCGACGATCTCGTCCCGATCGAGCTTGTCGATCACGTAGGCGATACCGGCGGCGTGGCCCTCGTCAGTCGTGATCACGAGCAGGTTCTCGCCCCGGTCGAGATCGCGCACGAACAACCTGAACCGCTGCGACAGCTCACCAACGACGTCCTCCTCGGCCGCGAGCGGCGTCGAGCGGTAGCGGTGCTGGCCGTTACCAGCCGGCAGTCGCACGAGCCGCAGCTCGTTGACGTCGCGGCTGATGGTCGCTTGGGTCACGTTGATGCCGCGGCGCGCGAGGTGCTCGGCGATCTCGGCTTGGGTGGAGATGAACTCGCGCTCCACCAACTCCTCGATGAGGCGCTGACGGTACTCTTTACTCGGCATATTCATTCATCATGACCTACGGACGGGTCGCTCCGCCACTGCCGCCTCACAGAACGGCACCGGCAACAGGTCGCCGACCGCGGCCCGCGACCGGCACGCGCCGTCAGTCCTCGTCGCCGAAGAGGTCGGCACGCGACACGGTGAAGCTCGGCTCCTCCCGCCTGCGCTCGTCCACCACGTGCCGGCGCAGCTCGTCCCAGCTCGGCAGGTCGTCGCCCCAGGAAATACCGCGGCCCAGCCTCAACTCGTGCATCGCGATCGTCACGGTGTTGTTCATGTCGGGCTGCTCGTCCACCGCCAGGGTCGTAGGCACCCCCCCCTTGAGTTGCGCGGCGCGCCGCGCCACGATCATCGAGAGCCGGTACCGTGAATCGGTCAGCGCCATCAGGCGGTCGATGCCTTCTTGTGCCATTCGTCCTCCAGGGTCGCCAGGCGCGACGGCCGGAACCGGCGCCACGCGCGACCCCGGCAGTCTAGCAGGTGCCGTGGCCCCGCTCAGGTCGCGCGCTGCAGCGCTACCACGAAAGCGTCGCTCAACCTCGCCGCGCGCAGGCGCTCGGCCCGGATCACCGACTGGAAGGCGAGCACCGCATCGGGCACGCGATCGTTCACGATCATGTAGTCGAACTCGCGCAGCGCCTTGAGCTCTTCGCGAGCGCGAGCGAGCCGGCGCTGGATCTTCTCCTCGCTGTCGGTGCCGCGCCCCCGCAGCCGACGCTCGAGCTCGGCCAGCGAGGGTGGCGCGAGGAACAGCATCACGGCCTCGGGTCGCCGCGCCTTCACCTGCCGGGCGCCGTCGAGCTCGATCTCCAGGATGACGTCCCGGCCCTGCGCCAAGGCTTCGTCCACCGGCCCGGCCGGCGTACCGTACCGGTCGCCCACGTACTCGGCGTGCTCGAGCAGGGCGCCCTCCGCAAGCAGCGCCTGGAAGGCGTTCGCGTCGACGAAATGGTAGTGGACGCCGTCGACCTCGTGGGCACGGCGCGCACGCGTCGTGGCCGACACCGAGAAGTGGACGTCGCCCAGGTCCGCTACGGCGGTCTTCCTGACGGTGCCCTTGCCGACCCCCGAGGCGCCGGTCAAGACGAAGAGGATGCCGTTGCCTGTGGTCACTGGCGCCACCCGTGCGCGCCGCCGCCGGTGTGGCGGCCCCTACGCGAGCCGCGCTAGCGCGCGCACGAACGCGACGGTACCACGCGGCAACGGCGCCACCGACGGCACGCCGGCCGGTCCACCGCACCAGCGCTCCGGGGCGGACCGCTGGCGGTGGTACGATGCACCCCCGTGAAGGGTGCACAGGACACCACGTACGTGTTCGTCACGGGTGGGGTCGTCTCGAGTCTCGGCAAGGGCATCGCCACGTCGAGCATCGGGGCGTTGCTGCGGGCGCGCGGGTACCGCGTGAGCGCCGTCAAGATCGACCCCTACATCAACGTCGACGCCGGCACCATGCGGCCCTACGAGCACGGTGAGGTGTTCGTCACCGACGACGGCGCCGAGACCGACCTCGACATAGGCACGTACGAACGCTTCCTCGACATCGACCTGGGGCGCGGCAACAACGTCACCACCGGTCAGGTCTACCTGGCCGTGATCCAGAAGGAGCGCCAGGGCGTCTACCTGTCGCAGACGGTCCAGGTGATCCCGCACGTGACCGACGAGATCAAGTCGCGGATCTACCAGGCCGGCGAGGACGCCAACGCCGAGATCGTGCTGGTCGAGGTAGGCGGCACCGTGGGCGACATCGAGTCGCTGCCCTTCCTGGAAGCGATCCGCCAGGTCCGCTTCGAGGTCGGCCGCGAGCGGACGCTGTACCTCCACGTGACGCTGTTGCCGTACCTCGGCAGCAGCGAGGAGTTCAAGACCAAGCCCACCCAGCACTCGGTGGCCACGCTGCGCGGCCTCGGCATCCAACCCGACGGCCTGATCCTGCGCAGCCACAGCGTCGTGCCGTCCGAGGCCCGCAGCAAGATCGCGTTATTCACGAACGTCGAGATCGACGCCGTGTTCAGCGCCTACGACGCCGATCACGTCTACGCGGTGCCTGAGATGCTCGAGCAGCAAGGCTTCGCCAAGCTCCTCGAGCGACACCTGGGGCTCGAACACGTCACGCCCGAGCTACGCGTGTGGCAGGAGGCGGTACGGGTGCTGCGGCAGCCCGAGACGAGCGTCCGTATCGGCGTCGTGGGCAAGTACGTGGCCATGCCCGACGCGTACCTGTCACTGATGGAGGCGCTGAAGCACGCCGGCATCGCCAATCGCGCCCGGGTCGACATCGACTGGGTCTCGGCCGAGGCCGTCGCCGACGGCGATGTCGACCAGCTCACGGCCTTCGACGCGATCCTGGTGCCCGGCGGCTTCGGCGTGCGTGGCATCGAGGGCAAGGTGCGCGCGGCCCGCTACGCGCGCGAGTCCGGCGTCCCCTTCCTGGGCATCTGCCTCGGGTTGCAGGTGGCCGTGATCGACTTCGCCCGCCACGTGGCCGGTCTCGACGGGGCCAATTCGACCGAGTTCGATCCCTACACCCCGCACCCGGTGATCGACCTTATGCCGGAGCAGCTCGAGGTGGACGGGCTCGGCGGCACCATGCGGCTCGGCTCCTGGCCGATGCAGGTGATGCCCGGGACGTTGCTCGCGCAGCTCTACGCCGGCCGCCTCGAGGCGGCTGCCCACGGCGGCCATCCCTCGGCCGTGTTCGAGCGGCACCGGCACCGCTACGAGGTCAACCCGGCCTACGTCGACGCCCTCAAGGCGGTCGGTCTGGTCGTGGGGGGCGTCACCCCCGGCATGGCGGGCCGCGGCGAGGGCCTGGTCGAGTCGGTCGAGTTACCGGGCCACCCGTTCTTCCTGGGACTGCAATCGCATCCCGAGTTCACCTCGCGCCTCATGCGCCCCAGCCCACCCTTCACCGGCTTCATCCGCGCGGCGGTCGCGCGTAGGCGCGGGGCTGCGGTCGCCCCCGTGCCCGCCTGAGGCCGTGTCGCCGGTGCGACCCTTGGTGATCGGCCTGGCCGGCGGCACTGGCTCCGGCAAGACGACCGTCGCCGCCGCCCTGGTGGAGACCGCAGGACGTGCGCGGGTGGCGTTGCTGCCGCAAGACGCCTACTACCGCGCTCAGCCGCACGTGCCGCTGGCCGCGCGGGCACGCACCAACTACGACGAACCGAGCGCCTTCGATCACGATCTCCTGCTCGAGCACATCGAGGCGCTCGTGCATCGCGAGGCGATCGAGCGACCGATCTACGACTTCGCTCGACACGACCGCTCCGACCGGACGCTGCGCGTCACCAGCGCCCCCATCGTCATCGTCGAGGGGATCCTGGTGCTGCACGACGCGGCCCTGCGGGAGCGCTTGACGCTCAAGGTGTTCGTGGACGCCCCCGCCGACGAGCGCTTCATTCGCCGCCTGGAGCGGGACGTGCGCGATCGCGGCCGCTCGGCCGAGAGCGTGATCGAGCAGTACCGTCGCACGGTCAAGCCCATGCACGACCTGTTCGTCGAGCCGTCGAAGCAACACGCCGACCTGATCGTGCCCGAGGGGGCCGCCAACCAGGTGGCGCTCGACGTGTTGCGCGCCTTCGTGCGCGAACACCTGGCGAACGCCGGTATCGGCAACGCGGCGAGCGACTCGGCGAGCGACGGCAAGGCGGCGACACCGCGGCGTCAGCAGGCCTCGCCATGAGCGCCGCCGCCGGCACCAGCGTGCCGCCGTCGGGCCGCCGCCCTCGCAGCCTGGCGCAACGCCATCCCGGCCTCGTGCGACTGCTGTGGTCGCTGCTCGCGTTGACGCTGCTGCCAGCCATGCTGCTCGTGGTCGAACGCGTCCGCGGGGAGGGCGCCGAGCAGCGCGTGGCCATCGTGATGGACGAGATCGCGCTGGCCGAACAGGCCAGTTACCTGGGCACCGACGCGTTGACGCTGGGCCTGCATTACCAGACGCTGGGCCTGAGCGGCATCGCGCTGTACGAGGACACGGTCGAGACCGCCGCCAACAAGGGTCGGCTGGCGGCGCTGCTGGGCCGCGAAGCGCACGCCGTGGCGGCCCTCCTAGGCGAGCCGCCGCCGCCGGTCGCGGCCGACGCCACGCTGGTGCGGCCGCTCGTGCCAGGCGCGGCCGACCGACTGCGCACCAACACGGACGCAGCGCCGACGACGCTCACGATGGGTGGCGAGGCCTGGTACGCCTGGCCGGGCGACTCCTTCCGGACGCGCCCCGTCGGGGTCGACCGCGCCCAGGTCGAGGCCTGGGCCGCGGCCGGCTTCGAGATCGCCTACCGGCCGCGCAACTTCCCGGGCCTGCGGGGCGTCGGCAGCGACTACCCACCCGAAGCCCGCTACCTGATCTACGCCGGCCTGCAGGTCGCCGGCCACCCGAACGCCTTGGGCGAGGTCATCGAGGTGAGCCAGAACTACCTGACCGCAGTGATCGAGGGCACGCCCCAGGACGGCATGCCGCAGGTGGCCGGGCGCGTGCCCACGGTGCGCCTGCTGTCGTTCAACCAGGATTACCTGAACCAGCGGCTGCGTCCGACCGAGGTGGTGGAGAAGTACCTGCTGGCGGCCAACGAACGCAACGTGCGCCTGTTCTACCTACGCCCGTACACCGAAGAGCAGTTGGGCGACATGGTCGCGAACACCGAGGCGCTGGTGCGCGAGCTACGTCGGGCGCTGGAACGCGAGGGCTTCACGGTGGGCGACCTGGCGCTGCTGGACGTCGACTACGTGCCGTCGCCAGCGCTTCGGCTGGGGGCGGCCTTGGGCGTCCTGATCGGGTTGGCGCTGCTCGGCCTGGCCTTCCCCGCCCCCTGGGGCCTGCTGGCAGCCGCCGCGGTGGCGCTGATGGCGCTGCTCGCCACGGGCATCAGCTGGGCCGCGCCGGCGCTGATGGCCGCCATCGTGTTCCCGGTGCTGGGCTTCGCGCTGCTGCGCCACCGGCCCTTCGCGCTGCTCGGCGCGACCGGCGTGAGCCTCATCGGCGCCGTGCTGCTCGTCGCCGTCGGTTCCGATCGCGCCAGCATGCTGGCGATCGAGCCCTTCGCGGGCGTCGCCGCCACGCTCGTGCTACCGCCGGCGCTGATGGCCGCGCAGCTGCTGCTGCGCTGGCACCGGCCCGCCACCTGGGTGCGCACGCTCTGGGGCTACCGGGTTCGTCTCGGCGACGTGGCCATAGCGCTCGTGGTGGTGGCGGTGCTGGCCTTGGTCGTGATCCGCCGCGGCAACTTCCCCATCCTGGCGGCCACCGAGGCTGAGCTCGCGCTGCGCTCGGCCCTCGCCGATCTGTTCGTGCGACCACGCTTCAAGGAGCTGGTCGGGCATCCTTTGGCGCTGCTGGCGCTCTTCAACCCGCGCTGGCCGGCCTGGGCCACCGGACCGCTGCTGGTCGCCGGCGTCATCGCGCAGGCCAGCATCCTGAACAGCTTCAGCCACTACCACACGCCCGTCCTCATATCGCTGCAGCGCACGCTCATCGCGCTGGCCATCGGCCTGCTGCTGGGCCTGGTGCTGGTGCCGCTGGTACGGCTGCTGGTGTTCGCCATCAGGCGCTGGCTCGAGGCCGACGCACGCGGCGGGGACGTGGCGACCGAGCAGTGAGCGGCGCCACCGACGAGCGGCACGAGGTCGCGGCCGCGGTTCCGGCGGTGCCGCCGCCGGACGCCGACCGTCGACGCTGGCTGGTGTCGGGGTACTTCGGGGCCCGCAACCTCGGCGACGAGGCGCTGCTGGCGGGCCTGGTGGCCGGCCTCCGGGCCCGCGGGGCGCGGGTCGTGCAGGTCCTGTCGATCGACCCCGCGCACACGCGGGCGCTTCACGGGGTGCGCGCGCGGCATCGCCTGCGCGGTCTCCCGGCGGCCCTCCTCGGCAGCGACGTGCTCGTGTCTGGCGGCGGCGGTCTGCTGCAAGACGTGACCAGCGGACGCAGCCTGGGGTACTACCTGGGCGTGATCCGCGCGGCACGCTTGCTGCGCCGACGTGTCGTCGTCTACGGGCAGTCGCTGGGCCCCTTGAGCGTCGGTGGCCAACGACGGGTCCAGCGTGCCCTGCGAGGCCTGCCCTTGGGGCTTCGCGATGCCCCTTCGCTGACCCTCGCCCAACGCCTAGGGTTGTCGGCCACGGCCGTCGCGGATGCCGCCCTGGCGCTCCCCGTCCCCCCCGCGACACAGCGCGACGCGCTGGTGTTGGTGCCGCGCGGCGGGCTCCCGCAAGCCACGATGGTGCTGCGCGCGCTCGGCGAGGAGGCACAAGCCCGCGGCCTGAAGGTGGAGGTGCTGGCCTGCCAACCGGCGCTCGACCTACCCGAGGTGGCGCGGCTGCAGACCCGGCTGCCTGGGTTGCGGCGTTTGCCCGACGAGCCGCCGGAGCTGGCGCTGGCGGCGCTGGCCGGGGCTCGGCTGGTGGCTTCGGTGCGCTTGCATGGGCTGGTCCTGGCCACGGTCGCCGGTGTCCCACACGTCGGGCTCGCGTACGACCCGAAGGTAGCAGGCTTCGCCCAACGGTCCGGGGCACCGTCCTGGCCGCTACCGTCCGACGCTCCCTCAGCGCGAGTCCTGGCGGGCGATCTCGAGCGCGTCCTGTCAGCACCCGCACTCGACGCGGTCGCACGCGAGCGGCTGCTGCGGGCAGCGCACGACGGCCTCGACTGGCTCGTGCGCGCAGCGCTTCACGAAGGCTCATGCCCGAACGCGTAGACTGCGGCATGAAGAGGCGTGGCCCGCTGCGGGGGCTGGTCCTGCTGGTGGCCACCACGCTGCTCGTTACCTCGGTCGGCCTGGCACGCGACGACGCCATGGCGCAGATGCGCGACCTGTTGGCCCGTGGCTACTACAACTCCGCCGCGCAGCTGAACGGTCCGTTGCTGATCGAACGCTTCCCGGACGACCCGGAGGCGTACCTGCTCTACGCCCGAGCGCTGTACTACGTCGGCGACCTGGCGGGCGCCCAGTCGCGCTTGGAACGCGCCACCGAGTTGACGCGCGGCAGCGTGCCGGCCGCTCAGGTGCACCTCGGCGGCCTGTTGCGCGCCGCCCAAGGCGACGCCGCGGGCGCCGTGCGACAACTCCACAACGCCTTCCTGCGCGAACCGACGTACGGGCATGCGATGGATTGGGCGCGGGTCGCGTGGCAGGCCGGGCTCCACGACGAGGCGCTCCAAGGGTTCGCCGCTGCCGCCACCACCCCAATGGGCCAGAGGGAGCCGTGGCCACACGTCGGCCGGGGTCGGATCCTGTTGGCGCTCGAGCGCATCGAGGACGCCATCGCAGCCTTCGAGACGGCCATCGAGGTGTTCGAGGCGTTCGATACCGGCGAGGCACGCTTGCCCTCTCCCGCGTACGTCGAGGCGTGGTACCGCTTGGGGCAGGCCTACGAGTCCTTGGGGCAGCTTGCCGAGGCCGAGGTGTCGTACAAGGCCGCGCGGAGCGCCGACCCGAACTACGGTCCGGCCGTTCAGGCGCTCGATCGGCTCACCCGCCGCCTCGATTGACGTCGCAGCAACGGCAGACCACGCGGCAACCGGCGCGGGCGCGTCAGTTGACGAGCTTCGTCCGGCGCGCCTGGAAGTCCTGCAGGACGTAACGACCGATGGTGGCGGGTGTGGTGAAGTAGGCCTTGCCGCGCGTCATGGCCGAGACGCGCTGCACGAAGGCGATCAGTTCGGGCTCGCGCGCCAGCATGAAGGTGTTCACCTGGATGCCCTGGCGACGACAGGCGCCCACCTCACGCAGCGTCTCACCCAGCACCAGCGGGTCCAGGCCGTAGGCGTTCTTGTAGATGCGGCCGCCCGGCACGGTGATCGCGGACGGCTTGCCGTCGGTGATCATGACGATCTGCTTCATGTCCTTGCGTTGCCGCGCCAACAGGCGCTGCGCCAAGCGCAAGCCCTCGGCGGTGTTGGTGTGGTACGGGCCCACCTGGGACTGCGCCAGGCGCGGCAACGACACCTCCTCGGCCGAGTCGTGGAACAGCACGAAGCGGATGCTGTCGCCGCGGTAGTGCGTTCGGATCAGGTGCGCCAAGGCCAGCGCCACGCGCTTGGCCGGCGTGAAGCGGTCCTCGCCGTAGAGGATCATCGAGTGCGAGCAGTCGAGCATCACCACCGTCGCGCACGACGAGAAGTACTCCGACCGGGCCACCACCAGGTCGCCCTCCTCGAGCTGCAAGCGACCGCCTTCGAGACCGCGCCTGGCGGCCTGCTTGAAGGTCTCGCCGACGTCGAGGTTCAGCGTGTCGCCGAAGGCGTAGGGCTTGGTCTCGCCACTGGCCTCGACGCCCGTGGTCTGCCGGTCGGTCTGGTGGGCCCCCACGCTCGACGCCCCCGACGCGCCCAAGACGTCCTTCAGGGTGCGGTAGCCCAGGAAGTCGACCGCCTTGTCGGTGAGCTCGAAGGTGGCCTGCCCCGGGTCGCCGCTGCCGGCCGCTTGCCCTGGCACGGGGGCGTCACCCTCGCCGGGCCGCAGGTACCCCTCGCGCTCCAGCCGCTGCGCCAACTCGCGCACGGTCCGGCCCAGATCGCTCTCGAGCCAGTCCTCCGCCTCGAGCGCCTGCTCCAGGGTGCGCTCGTCGATCAGATCGTTGGCGATGAGCGCTTCGGCGATGGCCTGGTAGAGCTCGGCCATCGTCGCGCGCGCGTTCGGGTCGGGGTCCCACGGGTCGCGGTCGAAGCCCGAACGCAGCAGCTGGTCCTGCAGCATGCGCATGAGGTCGGCCATGTCGAGGTCGTCCAGGCCGGCCTCGTACTTCGAGTAGCGCGTG
>PXAU01000262.1 GCA_003567075.1 Trueperaceae bacterium | reverse complement strand
GCGTGGCCGTGCGCGTGGCCGTGCTGCTGATCATGGCCGTGGGCCGCGGCGAGGGTGGGGGCGGCAAGCGCACCGAGCGCGAGCGCGCCGAGCACGCGCAGGAAGCGGCGGCGGGAGGGTTCGTCGCGACCGACGTCGGTAGCGACTGCGGCAGGCGGGACGATCTCGGGCATGGGGCGACCTCGCGAAGGGTCGCGCCGTGGTGGTGCGGCGCTACCCGCGCCACGGCGATGCCGTGGCCAAACGTCGACGACGGGTCGAACGCTCAGGCGCGGCGGCGGTTGCAGGAAGCGACGGGTTCGCGCGCGAGCGTTCGGGCGGACGCCCCTGCCGGCGGGTCGCGAACACCACAGTCGCTCCAGGCGCGTGCCGTCGCGGGCGTCGGCGGCTGGAGCGCAACCGCCTGCCGCACGAACTCGTCGCCAGTCGCGATCGGCACCGCGGGCACCCCGCCCGTGACCGGACCGAAGACCTCCGAGAGCGGGTGGACGTGATCCGGCGTGCCCTCCGGGTGCACGTGGTTGACCTCGGGCAAGGTGGCCGCCAGCGCCACCACCACCGCCGCGTTGGCGAAGGCGGCGAGCACGCCGGCGCGGAGGCCGGCTCCGAGGGCGACCAAGAGGCGTCGATCCATCGGACTGCAGGCTATATCACGGCGTCGCCGAACGACCTGCGCCGGGCGCACCATCACGATCCGGTGCCTTCGATGCGGCCGATGGTGGCTCGTCGGTCGCTGGCTTCGCACAGGCGTACAATGCTGCACGGGCTTCATCAGCCCGTGGAGTACACGTTGAAGAGGGTCACCATCATCGACGTCGCTCGGGTCGCCGGAGTTTCGACGCAGACCGTGTCGCGTGTGATCAACAACCGTCCCGGCATGAACGCTGCAACGCGCCTGCGGGTCCAGGCGGTGATCGACAAGCTCGGTTACGAGCCGAACGCTGTCGCCCGAGGCTTGGTCACGAACCGCACGATGACCCTTGGTCTGGTCGTCCCAGACGTTGCCAACGCCTTCTTCGCGGAGATCGTGCAGGGCGCGGAGGACGTCGCCTGGCAAGCGGGGTACAGCATCCTCCTATGTGACACCCGGGAGGACATCAAGCGCGAGATTGCGGCGTTGCGCTCACTGCGTGAGCGTCGAGTCGACGGGGTCATCGTATGCAGCGCTCGCTTGCCCAATGCGACGTTCTGGCCCCTGCTGGAGCAGTATGGGGCCGCCGTGGTCGTCAACCGACGGGCCCCCGCCGACGTGGCTTCGTCGGTCAGGATCGATTACGCCTCCGGCATGCGCCGGGCCGTGGCGCACTTGTTCGCCAGCGGGAGACGGAACATCGCGTTCCTCACTGGACTCGTGCAGGCCTTTGGCGGGAGGGAACGCATGCGTGGCTTCGAAGCTGCGCTAGAGGACGCAGGCGTGGTGCTTGCCAACGATCGCTACGTGTCGTGCCCACCGACGATCGAAGGCGGCGTCGAGGCCGCGTCCGCAGCGCTGTCAGCCACGCCCGACCTCGACGCGCTCGTCTGCTACAACGACCTCGTGGCTGTGGGAGCGCTGCAGGCCTGCGCGTCACGAGGCTATCGAGTACCGGAGGACGTGGCGGTCGTTGGGTGCGACGACATTCCGCTGGCAGCACTGGTCACGCCGTCGCTGACGACGTTCGGACTGTCGAAGCGCGACCTCGGCGCAACGGCGGCCAGAACCCTCTTGGCCCGCCTCCAGAACCATGACACCCGTGCCGAAGAGGGCGTACTCGAACCCAGCCTGATCGTGCGCGCAAGCGCGCCCTGAGCCGCTGCTGCCGTGACGGCGGCGTGCTCCGCGCTCACAACGAGGCCAGAATCCCACCGTCGACGTAGATCACCTGGCCTGTGACGAAGTCCGACGCGCGCGAGGCGAGGAACACGGCGGTGCCGACCAACTCGTGCGGATCGGCCCACCGGCCCATCGGTGTGCGTTGCCGGACGAAGGCGTCGAAGGTCTCGTCGTCGAGCAACGCCTGATTCATCTCCGTCGCGAAGTAGCCCGGACCGATGCCATTGACCTGGACGTTGTGGGGTCCGAACTCCACGGCCAGGCCTTTGGTCAGCATCTTCAGGCCCCCCTTCGAGGCCGTGTAGGGCACGATCGTGAGGCGCCCGACCTCGCTCATCAACGAGCAGATGTTGATGATCTTGCCCGAGCGGCGGCGGAGCATGGCAGGAGCAACTCGCCGTGCCATCCTGAAAGCGCCACCGAGGTTCGTGTCGATGATCCTCGTCCACTCGTCGTCACTGAACGTCTCCACCGGTTTGCGATGCTGCATCCCAGCGTTGTTGACGAGTACGTCAATCGACTCCCGCCGATCCTCGATCGCAGCGACGGCGTGCTCGATGCTAGCGGTGCTGGTGACATCGACAACGACGCCGCTGGCATCGAGGCCGTCCGCAACGAGCCGGTTGGCGCTAGCGTCGACCGTCGATCGGTCACGACTGCCGATTATCACGTGTGCACCAGCCTCTGCGAAACCGCGAGCCATCGCGAAGCCGAGCCCTCGCGCAGCGCCCGTGACCAGCACGGTGCGTCCGGTCAGGTCGAACAGGCTAGGAGCGGCCGGTGCGTCGCCGCTCACGTGGATTCCCCACTGGTGCCGCTGAACTTGTCACGCATCGCTTGGAGCCCAGGAATCTCGTTCATCAGGTAGTCGTACGCAGGGTCGAAGTGCTGCAGCAGCGGACGCCGATGCTTGCCCACCAAGATCGTGAAGATGTAACCCCGGTGGCCCGGCGACGTGACGGTGGGGTGGAATCCGGCGTCGAGGAGGAAGGTATCGCCATGGCCCGTCATGGCCCCATGAACGACGCGGTCGTCGCCGTACCAGAACTGGCCGCCAAAGCCGCTGCTGGGTGCGAAGCGATAGTGGTAGAGCTCCTCGTGCAGGGTCTCCTCGCCCTCACGTTCCGTGTCGTGCTTGTGCGGCGGATAGCCGCTCCAGCAGCCAGGATCCGCGTACAACTCGCTCACGAGCAGGTTGCCGACGCGGCGCCCAGGCGCTTGGCCCAGAATGTGGAAGATGCGCCTCCGGCTGCCCGTCTCGCGCGAGCCGACGTCGACCATGTCGACGCGCTCTGGGGGGATGCGGAACGCCTCGTAGGTCTCGCTGCAGCGACCGCCAGCGATCGCGACCTCGGTGCCGTCGTCGCGCGCGGTGACGACCGCCTCGACCCCGGTTGGCACGTACACGCTGTCGGCGAGGCCGCTCCAGACGTCGTTGCGGCGCCCAACGGCCTCGAAGCGGCTGCCGCTCACGTCGATATCCACGCTACCCGAGAGCGGCACGATGACGCTCTCGAAGCCCGGCAGGCGGAGTCGGTGGGCGGCGCCGGCGTCGAGTCGAAGCAGATCGAAGTACACCAGTGACAGCGTCTCGGTCGTGCCATCAGCGATGGCGCCTGCCGTCGTTGCCCCGGCTCGGATGATCCTTGGCACGCTTTCTCCTCTCAAGTTCCTCCAGAAGCCTCGATCAGCACGCGTGAGGTGCAGTGACCGGCGGTTCCGGCAACACGGATGTGGCTAGCGCGGTTCGAACGCGCTAGGTCGACAGGGCACGCTCATTGCGTCTTCGGGTCCAACACGTCTCGGAGCGCGTCGCCGAGGGTGTTGAGCGCGTAGACGAAGAACATCAGCGCGATACCAGGCGCGAGCGACAGGTGTGGCGAGGACCGAAGGTACTCTCGACCGACCGCGACCATGCTCCCCCATGCCGCGGTAGGGGGCTGTACACCGAGGCCGAGGAAGCTCAACGTTGCCTCGGCAATCACATTGCGGCCGAAGTACAAGGTCGCGACGATGATGACAGGTGCGATCGCGTTCGGCATGACGTGCCGCGCGATGGTGCGCAACTGGCTCGCGCCGAGCGCACCGGCCGCCATGACGAACTCGCGCTCGCGAAGGCCAATGACGACCGATCGCACGATCCGAGCGAAATGGGGGACGTTGGTGATGCCGATGGCGATGATGGCGTTCTGCAGACTTGGCCCAAGGATCGACACGATCGCTACGACGAGCAGAATGTACGGGAAGGCCAGCAGAAGGTCCATCGTGCGCATGATGATCGTGTCGGTCCAGCCACCGAAATAGCCGGCAACCACACCGAGGAGCCCGCCGACGCTCAAGCCTATGAGCACGGTCGTAGCGCCCACGAGGAGCGCCACCCGGCTGCCGAAGATGACGCGCGAGAGGAGATCACGGCCTTGCTGGTCGGTCCCGAGGCGGTACTCGCCTCCGGGCGCTTGCAGACGGTCGCGAATGTTGCCTTGGTTTGGATGCATCGGGGCCACGGATGGGGCGAACGCTGCCGTCATCAGGAACGCGATCAGGATCAAGGTGCTGGCGATAGCCGTCGGCATCCGCCGAAAGCGCCGCCAGCGGCGACGTGCGATCGACACGCCTGGACCCCGACCAGCCTCGTTCGTCTGACCGGCACCGCTCGCCGCTGGCACTGCCGAGCGATCACGCATCATCCGTACCTGATGGTGGGGTTGAGCCAGCTGTAGACGATGTCGACGAAGAAGGTCACGACACTGAACATGAACGCGATGATGATCACCCCGGCCTGCACGAGCGGCGCGTCGCGCCAGATGATGCCATTGAGGAGCAATCGACCGAGCCCGGGCCAGGCGAAGATCGTCTCGGCGACGACGGCACCTCCGAGCACATGACCGGCCTGTAGACCGAGCAGCGTCACAACGGGCAGCGCTGCGTTTCGAAGCGCATGCTTGTACTCCACCACACGCCGCGCAAGCCCCTTGGACTTCGCTGTTCGGATGTAATCCTCACCGAGCACCTCGAGCATGGCGCTACGAGTCATGCGCGCAAGCATGGCGCCGAAGTGGAGCGCGATCGTCAACGCCGGGAGCACGACACTGTTCCAGTCACGCATACCGCTCGCCGGGAACCAGCGCAGCTGGTACGAGAACACGAGCAGCAGCAGGATACCGACGAAGAATGCCGGTGCGGATACGCCGACCATGGTGACGCTCATGGTCACCTGGTCGACGACGCCGCCTCGGTTCGTCGCCGCGAGGATTCCCGTGGGGATACCGATCAGCGCCGTGAAGAGCATTGTCACAATCGCGAGGATCACGGTCGCCCTCAGCGCTGGAGCGATGACGCTCGTCACCGGCTCGCGGCTGCGATACGAGATACCGAGATCGCCTTGCGCGAGGTTGCCGAGGAAGCGCGCGTACTGCACCAGCATCGGTTGGTCGAGCCCCAGCCGCGTTCGCTCGCGTTCGATCAACTCGGGCGACGCGTGCTCACCGAGGATCATCAAGACCGGGTCACCGGGGCCGAAATAGAACACCAGGAACGCTAGGAAGGTGATGCCAATCAACACCGGGATGATCTGGAGGACTCGTTTGACGACGTATGTACCCATCGGGCTGGGCCCTCCGTTGGAACCGGTGCGGGGCGGAAGTGTCGAAGCTTCGACCCGGCAACGCCGAAGCTTCGGCGACGGTGATCGAACGCTCGAGAATACGCCGGGCCGCTTGCCGTCTCTCGGGGTGCGCGCGCCGATGTGGTGCCCCGACGCACGCACCCTACAGGTGACGGTCAGTCACCGCCATGACGGGAAGTCGAGAAGACCAGACCTACCGCATCACTGCTTCGTCAGGCGCTCCCAGAAGGGCTCCTCCATCGGGTGTGCCTCGAAGCCGACGACGTCGCTCCGCACCGCCTGGATCAGGTTGACCTCGTACAACTGCGCCGCAACGGCATGCTCGTGAAGCAGGCGCTGAGCCTCGCGGTAGGCTGCCAAACGCTCCTCCTCGGGCCCAGGCGAGAGGCCCTGGCTCAGGTACTCGTCGAACTCAGGGTTGTTCCACTGGACGAGGTTCGTGATGCCCCACGAGGCGTACGTGTCCTGCAGGTTCGGTCCGCCGTCGCGGGTCCGTTGGCCGTTACCCAGGAAGTACATGTCGAAGGCGGCGACGCCCTCGACGCCCGTCCGGATGTGGTTCAGGATGTCCCAGTGCAACGCGCGGTCGATCGTGTTGATGCTGACCAACGCACCGAAGGCGGCGAGTTGCGCCTGCACCTGCTCGGCCACTTCAGCCTGGCGGGGCCAGAAGTTCGGATGGGTGAGCGTGAACTGGAGGCGTTGACCGTCCTTCATCCATACGTCGTACTGCCCGACCTGACCCAACTCCCAGCCTGCTTCGCGCAGGATCTCGGCGCCGCGCTCAGGGTCGAAGGGCTGATCGAACTCGAAGAAGCCCCACGTGTTGCTGCCCAGGAAGCCTCGCAACGGGTCGGCCATGTCGCCGAGGATGACGTCAGCGATCACGTCGTTGTCGATTGCGTACGTGATCGCCTTCCGCACGGCCAGATCGGAGAACAGCGGGTGGTCGGGATGGTGGTTGAAGTGGTACATCATCGGCCGCGCCGTGCTAGCGGTGTGAATCTCGATCTCAGGGAGCGCACCGAGCCGCGCCGCTTCGTGGGGCGGGACTTCCCACACGATGTCGATCTCGCCGACCTCGAGCGCGCCGACCGCCGTGGTGGCTTCTGGGATGAAGTAGAACTCGAGGGTTTCGATCGCCGGCACTCCACCCCAGTAGTCAGGGTTGGCGGTCATTCGGATCATCTCGCCCCGGCGCCACTCGTCGAGCATGTAGGGGCCGGTGCCACTGGGCTCGGAGCCGTGCCGCTCACCGATCTCGTTGGCCAAGACCGCGTCCGTGATGTGGATGTGGATGCGGGTCATGTCATCGAGGAAGGTCGCGTGGGGACCTGCCGACATGATGTCGACCGTGTACTCGTCAACGACTTGCGCGCCGATGATGTCGGGAATCCAGCCGCGCTGGCGACCCGTGTCGGCCTCGTCGAAGGTGCGATCGAAGAACGCGACCACGGCTTCGGCGTTGAACGGGTTCCCCGAGTGGTACGTGACACCCTGGCGAAGGCTGAACCGGTAGGTCGTTTCGTCGATCTGCTCCCAGGATTCGGCCAGCCACGGGATGTACTCCATGTCTGCCGAAAGCTTGATGAGCGGCTCGTGGATCGCTCGCTGGATCGGCATGATGCTGCCGCTCGTGTCGTAGTGCGGATCGAGGCTGACGGGCTCGCTATGCCAGGCGACCGCAAGCGTGTTGCTCGCGCTCGCAGCGGTCAGTAGCGCTAGTGTCGCGACCGCGATCAAGAGGCGCTTCAGTGTTCGTGCGTCCATCGACGACGTCCTTTCCGTGATTGTCTGGTGGCGCGTGAGGCGCGGAGCCTGATGCCTCTGGCGAACGACACCCGCTCGGCGAGGCCTTATGTTCGGAGCCAGTGATGCTACCTCCCTCCTCGTACCGAGTCCGTGAACGACCGAGTACAGGGATGCTGGCGGTGAGCACAACCACGGCCGATCGCAACACGTCGCTTCCAACTCGGTGCGTTAACGTTGAACTACCGCCTTGAGTCGCATTGTTAGCACGTGGGCCTTGGGGGCGTCAAGGGATGAACCGACGAATGCACGGCATTACGAGCGCCTGTGACGGACATTCATCATTGTCGCCAGCAAGGAGGAACACTGCATCCGCCTGGTCGCCCGGCCGCCTATGCTCAGACGACGTTAACGTTGACGCACATCGTCGGTGAGCGCTCGATGGCACGCCATGCGAACCGTACCCGAACCGCTACAGTGGCACGTCCCACCGCACGGGCAGCGCCTCGAGCGCGCGGAAGGTGGGCAGGAAGCGGTAGCGCAGCTCGGACTCGGGCACGGCCAGGCGCAGCTTCGGCAGACGGGCGAGCAGCGCGTTCAAGGCCACCTCGCCCTCGAGCCGGGCCAGCGGCGCCCCAAGGCAGTAGTGCGGTCCCTTGCCGAACGCCATGTGCGGGTTCGGCGCGCGATCCACGTCGAGCTCGTGCGGCCGCTCGAAGCGCGCCTCGTCATGGTTGGCGCTGCCGATGACGAAGATGATCGCGTCGCCGCGGCGGATCAGGTGCTCGCCCCACGGCACGTCCTCGGCGGCCCAGCGGTTGAAGGTCCGTTCGACCGGACCGTCGAAGCGCAGGAACTCCTCCACCGCCGCAGGCATGCGACTGGGATCGGCCGCCAGGGCGTCGCGCAGCTCGGGCCGCTGGCTCAGGGCCAGCACGGCGTTCGCGATCAGGTTCACGGTGGTCTCGTGGCCCGCGACGATCAGCAGCACCATGGTGCTGAACAGCTCCCCCTCGCTGAGGCGGTCGCCGGCCTGCTCGGCGGCGAGCAGGGCCGAGAGCATGTCGTCCCTGGGCCGCGCCCTCCGCTCGGCGAAGAGCGAACGCAGGTACCCGGTGAACTCGTTCAGCTGCCGTAGCGCCTCGGCCTGCGCCTCAGGCGTCATGGCGGGCGAGATGAGCGCGTTGCCCCACACCCGGAAGCGGT